>JALWDW010000049.1 GCA_027036675.1 Candidatus Dojkabacteria bacterium | reverse complement strand
GGATGAGAAGGCGAAACAGATCTTGGTGGAAGCCATGCAAAAAGTGGTGACGGATTATGTCGGTGAGACAACGACAACCATAGTCAAAGTGGAAGACGAGAAGGTAAAGGGTAGGATCATAGGTAAGGGTGGGAGAAATATACGTGCTTTTGAGAAGGCTACGGGGGTTGACGTGAATATAGACGAAGCGCCTGATGCCATAGCACTTTCATCGTTTGATCCTCTGAGGCGTGAAATCGCCAGGGTGGCATTGACCAAATTGTTGAAATTGGGTGGTATACACCCTGCTTCGATCGAAGACGAGATTCGCAAAGCAAAAAATGAAGTTGCTATGGAGATTAAGAAAAACGGCGAAATTTTGGCAGATGAGGCGGGATGGCCGGGTATGGATCTTGGTTTGCTCAAACTGATAGGCAAAATGAAGTATAGGACAAGCTACGGGCAAAGTCTGATGTCGCATACTATTGAGGTTATCCGTATAGGAAGCGCCATAGCCAATGAGATGGGCGCGGATGCCGCATTGGTCAAAAAGGCATGCTTGTTGCATGACGTCGGCAAAGTACTGACACATAAGATCGAGGGGGCCCACCATCATATTTCAGGGCAGATAGCTCGCAAATACAATCTGGATGACAAATTGGTAAATGCAATTGAGGCTCACCATCTGGATATCGAACCGCAATCGATAGAGGCGGTCATAGTCCACTTGGCTGACGCAATCTCAGGCGCGCGACCGGGTGCTCGCCGTGACAGTCACGAACATTTCGTAGAGAGGATGACTGCGTTGGAAAAAGCCGCCAACGAAGTGGCTGGCGACAAAGCGAAAGAAATTTATGCAATCAAAGCCGGACGGGAGATGCGTGTGATAGTTGAGCCAAACAATGTTTCCGATAATGAAATCACCGTACTGGCCAAAGATATCGCCGATAAGATCAAGGAATCTCAAGCGTATCCCGGTACGATTGATGTTGTGGTGATCAGAGAGAACCGCGCTAAGGCGATTGCGACTTAGTCTTGCAATAGGCTGGTGCGTTTGGATCAGTTAAAATTTTGACAAAATTCATGAATATTCTGTTTATAGGTGATGTCTGCGGGAAACCGGGCCGTGAAGCCGTCAAAAGAACGTTGCCTCAGCTACGTAAACAATTGGAATTGGATCTGGTGATTGCGGATGTCGAAAACTTGGCACACGGTCGGGGGGCCAGTCCCGGTACCATTGATGAAATTATGAGTTATGGGGTCGATTTTTTGACTGCGGGTAACCATATATGGCGAAGTAACGATTTTGAATACATACTTGGTAACTACCCTATAATCCGTGCATTAAACTACCCGGACGATATTCCGGGGAAAGGTTTTGACATAATCGAAATGTCTGATCAAAGAAGAGTACTGGTGGCTACTGTGCTCGGGAAGTTTGGGATCAATGATTCGGTTGCTACAAATCCGTTGCGGGCATTGGATGATTTGTTGGAAAAAGTGGATTACGAATCGTTGGATGCGATCATAGTCGAGTATCACGGGGAAGCAACTTCGGAGAAGGTGACAACCGGGCTTTATCTGGATGGCATGGTAACGGCGGTTGTCGGCACTCATACACATGTAGCCACTGCGGACGAGCGCATTTTGCCAAACGGGACTGCATATATTACAGATATAGGTATGGTTGGAACCATGAACTCCTCACTGTGGGTAAAGTCCGATATCGTCGTGCAACAAATGAAATATCCGTATTCTCCAAGGTATGAAATTGAAGACAAAGGTCCACTTAAATTAGATTCGGTTTTGATACGGACCGACGGGCCGAAAAAGGCCGAAAAAATCAGTAGGATAAGTAAAATCCTATAAACACACAACTTCTTGACAATTTAACGAAGTTTTCATATCGTTAAGCGTAATCTGCTTGATAGGTTATATATCAAAAGAAAGGAGGAATATTCATATGTTAAAGAAAGACGTAGTAAATGCGGTAGCAGCTTCAGCTGGTTTGACTAAAAGACAGGCGGCCGCTGCAGTGGAAGCTATGCTTGATGCTATCCGTGAAGCCTTGGCAAACGGCGAATCCGTAATGTTCACCGGATTTGGGAAGTTTGATGTGCGAACACGATCAGCACGACAGGGTATCAACCCTCAAACTTTGCAGCCTATCAAGTTACCTGCTTCTAAAGTACCTGCTTTCAAAGCTGGTAAAAGCTTGAAACAAGCTGTAAAATAAGATGCTATCGGTATAGCCTTATTTTCACCGTGTCGGATCTCATAGGTCTGGCGCTCACCGACCCCCGATAACTCGGGGGTCGTGTTTTTACCAGGCAGTTGTGGTAAATTCGGGAAAAAGATTTATTAATGGAGTCAAATATGATATCTTAATCTCGATGAACAACCGCTTTTTTCAGAAATTTACACCAAACAAGACAAACGATTTTCTGTCCCCACTTTTGAGTCAAACGGCCCTTGTCGTATACACTCTTTTTCTCATAGCCGTCAACTGGCTACCCGCCACGGGTATGCAAGGCGTGGTCCAGACGACGTACGCTTCCGGGATTAGTCAAGGGAGTATCGTACAACTGACAAACAGGGAAAGAACCAATGCCGGTCTATCGGCGCTACAGGTCAACGGACTACTGAATCTGTCGGCTCGCAACAAAGCGAATTATATGTGTGAACACGATTATTGGGCGCACGACGCACCGGACGGTACCACATGGTATTCATTTATCTACGCCACCGGTTATAGCGGGCAAGTCGGTGAAAATCTCGCCAAAGGTTTCTCGACGGCGGAAGGTGTGGTGCAAGGGTGGATGGGTAGCCCTACGCACAGAGCGAATATTTTGAAACCGACGTATACGGAAATAGGAGTGGCCGTCAAAAACTGCACGTTGCAAGGATCTGCAACTACGTTGGTTGTACAGCATTTCGGGGCGAGACCTATATCTCCCCCACCCCCACCCAAGGAGGAGCCCAAACCAAAACCCAAACCTAAACCGAAACCGACCCCAAAACCGGCACCAAAGCCACGACCAAGTCCCGAGGTGGTGCGTCGGGTCGTCAAGATCGATTTACAAGGAATAGAAGACGGTTTGATCACCAACGACAACAAGTTGCCGATCAAAGGAAAGGTCGTGTTTGCCGGAGACCTGCCGTACGAATATACTCTGAAAATATATGAAATCGCCCCGGACGGCACTGAAAATCAAATCGCCGAAGTGAGCTCCGATACGGCGGAGTGGACATATATCCCCCAAGAAGATTGGGCGGAAGGTGAACATACGATCAAATTGGTACTGTCTACAGATGCCGGAGTGCGTAGCGCGGTGTTGCATTTCACGATAGATACTCAGCCTGTGAGGCTGAGTATGGAAAGCATAGAGGTCACCCCAACCTTTGGTGGCGTCGCTCCAGGTGAAAATGGTGGCCAGTCGGGTGAAACTTCACACCAAACGGATACGAGTGTCAGTATCAGTGTGCGCGCCACGGATATCCCGGAGGGCACCACCGTGGTGTTACGTGTAGATGATCGGGATATTCCCATGCATAAGGAAGGCGATAATTATGTGGCGGTCGTCGAAGAACCGGATGTATTGGGGGCGAGTATGATATTGTTGTCTGTGACGGACGAAGCGGGCAATACCTCCGAAATCGATATTACCGACTCCGTGAAGGCCTCCAAACTTCCGGTTGTACCAAACGCAAACAGTACGGACAGTCCGTCGCATGACGAAAATACTGGCCGTGATATGCTCCAATGGTTCGGTAGTAATTTACGATCAGTGTTGTTGGCGGGTTTCCTGGTATATATGCTTCTTCTGTTGATGGTGCATATTCACACATATTTCCACTCTCTCCATATGTTGCACCACGGCGGTCATTTATTTTCATTTGTGATCATCTTGCTGGTAACCGTAGTCAGTGTTGCAAATAAATTTAATCTGGGCGGTAGTATACTATGAGAAATTTATTGATCCGGTATCGCGTGGAGATATTGACGAGCCTGGCAATTGCGGTTACTTTGCAAATCGTCATATGGGCCGAGAGTCATGAACAACTGTATTTGTTGGTATATGTTGTCGTGCTTGGTTTGGTATTGGTGTTTTTGCAGAGTTTGTTGATATCGAAATTGTTTTCGGTGCGGCTGTCCGGTAAGTTTGGCGATATGATGCATAAGTTCAGACTGCGAAGTCGGTTGGGCATTTATTATATTCTCCCGATGATCTTTTACTCTTCTGTGGCCTTGTATATCTTTCAGATCAAGGAGCCTATGTTGCGAGAAATGGCATTATTTGTTTATACCGTCGCTTTGATCGTCAATACTATCAACATGCGAGAGACATATTCCAAACATTTTTCGTTTGCCAAGCATACGAGGGTTATATTCAATATGATAGATATATTGATTTTCTATTTCTATGCGGCGGTATTGGTAGATATGGGGTTGACGCGTTCCGTGTTTTTGCTGATGTTGACACCCATGATTTTGTTGCTGTTGTCGCATCAATTGATAGTGCATATCTACACCGATTGGGCGGCTATAGCGATCATGTTGGTGACCACGGCGATTATTGTGATGGCGGTCGATATGCTGGCATTTAGGTATCCGGAATTGATCGGTTTCAACGTCTGGAAGGGTCCGTTGTTTATAACAAATATATTTTTTATAGCGGTGCATATATGGGACACGCGGTTTGCCGGTAAGGTCGGATGGAGACCCTATTTAGGTTCGATTTTAAACGGTTTACTCAATTTTGTGTTGATTGCCGTCTTGTGAGTACTTAAATTGTGTTTTGATGAACAATGGTTGATAGCGTAGATACGATGGTTGTCCGGCTCGGCGGTTCGGTGCTTTATACGGACTCCGGGGCAATAGATATGGAGAAATTGCAAAAGTTCATCCCGCTGGTGCGTGAATATATCGGCAATGCGGGCCATAAGCTGGTATTGCTGGTTGGTGGCGGTAAACTGTCGAGGGAGATTGTGAATAAATATGCTCAGCTCGGCTTGACTGACGAGTACAAACATATGATCGGTATGCTTGCGACTCACATAAACGCCGAGGTATTGTCCGCACAGTTTCATATGCCGGTGACATATTTGCCGAATACGTACGATGAGGGCGAAAGTATGGTGCATAAGTTCAGGGAGTCGGACGACAATTTGTTGATTTTGGGTGGTTTTCAACTTGGGACATCAACCGATGAGTCTGCATGTAATGTGGCTGACATGATCGGTGTGCAGGTAGTACACAAATTATCCGCCGTACCATATGTGTATACGCGGAACCCGGATAAGTTTGCCGACGCGCGTCCTTTGAGCAAATTGACATGGGATGAGTACTTGGATGTCATCGGGGTAAACAAAAAGACGGTGATGGTACAGTCGGGATCCATGCCGAATATGTCCGTACCGGTGAATTTGCCGGCGGTTCGTCATTCCATTGAAAGGGGGTATACGTTTGTGTTGGCGGGTGATGGGAGACTGAATTCGGCGGAGTCTTTGGCGGACCTTTTCTCGGTCGGCAGTATCATTTCACCTGCTTGATCTTGTACTTGACCGTACCTTTTGGAAGATCTACATTTACCGTATCACCAGCATGTTTACCCGCGAGGGCTTTACCGATCGGTGAACTGAGGGAAAGTTTACCTTCCATTGGATTGGCATCCATTTCGTTGACAATTTCAAAAGTGCTTTCATTTCCGCCGACATCGACGACAACAGTATAGCCGATACTTATACCAGGTTCATCATCCGCTTCGACGACAACCGTTGATTTGATGTATTCAGTCAGTTCACTGATAGCTGATTCGTTGGCGACGATTGCCTCGATCACCATGCAGTATTCATCATTTTCGCGCGGATCTCCGGCTTCCACCGCCGGTCCAAAAATAATCCCGAATTCTTTGCGTTTCGTGAGCAATTTATCGTGATCGGCTCGAAGTTTTTTCAACGTGTCGGCACTAACCTTGTGAGTCTTTTGCATATCTTGACGATCTTGGTAATTTGACAGCAAGTCGGACGTGGATTTTCGCGTACGACCGCCATCGAAGGGCA
>JALWDW010000048.1:15403-20319 GCA_027036675.1 Candidatus Dojkabacteria bacterium | reverse complement strand
ATATCGTCAACGTCCAAAATACTACCGAATGCAAATTTGTTCTCAACGCATATCATGCCGTAGCTTCGAGTACAACATGCATACATTACACAGGTAAATAGACAGCAATCCGCTGAGCAACCTTCGGCACATCGTCCTGACGATTTGTGAGTTACTCCAGCCCCAATCTCAGTTCTGTCATTATGTAACCGTGCACCGATAGAACGACGTGCCGCATTAAACACGGTTGGAAACAACGATAACCAGAGTTCCATACAAAGCCTGCTGTCATGGTGTGTAATGCAAATATGCCAGAAATATACGTTTTTTCACATATGATGTTAATCACGGTTTTTACCCCGGAATCCCTGTGATAACAGTGTTTCTACACGAAGGGTGGGACCCACCCCCGGGTTCGAGGGCAGGGTTCAAATTTGGCCAATTTATGATAAGATAGAAGGTATGAGAAAAACATCGAAAAGATCGGGGCGTATCGGTGATATGACCCGAGGTTATACACAACACGCCGGTAAAACCGGTGCTCGCAGGCGTGTTCGAAGATCACGTGTCGCGTACCGTACCAAATCAAGGAGCGCGATCCGACCCGCTCGCCGGTCCCGCACCTCCGGGCGATCTCGACGTGTCGGCAAATTTAAAAGGATTGTGAAGAAAACAGTATTGATCACCCTCATGGTCGGCGTCGTACTCATGGCCATACTTGTCGTGGCTGGGGGGATGTATCTGAAACAGCTCGAAAACTCGTTGCCGAGTCCGGATAAGCTGATCGACTGGAAGTCGGACGAAACGACGATCATATACGATAGGAACGGGACAGAGCTGTTCAACTTGTACAATACCGGTGCCGGCGGTCAAAATAGATTGTTTGTGAAGTTGGATGAAATCCCGTTGACTACCAAATGGGCGTTGCTGTCCGCCGAGGATTCCGGCTATTATCAACACAAAGGCCTTGATTTTGCCGGGATAGCCCGGTGCAGTACGCAAGCGGCGATATACCAACTGTCACACGGTAAAAAAGGCACTCTCTGCGGTGCCAGTACCATATCCCAACAACTTGTACGCAATACCATCATGTATCAGGTGTACGGAGCTGAAGCTTATGAACGTGACAATCTGCCGAAAACCGCCCGCAGAAAACTGCGAGAATGGCTGTTGACCATGGAGGTCGAGCAAAATTATGACAAGGATCGACTATTGCAGATGTATATGAACGAAGTTCCCTTGGGTGGTGTCAATTACGGATTTGAAGCCGCTGCCAAAGCCTATTTTGGCAAAGATGTCAAAGATCTCGATCTGGCGGAAAGCGCCATCTTGGCCGGTATTATCCAGTCACCTTCCGTCTATGCACCGATTGTAGGTACAGATCCAGATGCCTACAAAGAAAGACAGGCTTACGTCCTGGATCAGATGGACAAGCATCTTGATTTGATCAATCAAGATATCAGAGAAAGAGGCGGTCAAGAGATTACCCATGAGGATATCGAAGCTGCAAGGCATGAAGATGTGCAATTTGCGGAATACGGTTCGAAGTTGAATATAGATGCGCCACACTTTGTCTTTTATGTCGTAGAACAATTGGAGAAAAAATACGGTGAAGACGTTTCCCGACAGGGACTGCGTGTTTACACGACATTGGATTTGCCAACTCAGAAGATAGCGGAAGAAGAGATCAAAACGGGAATACCGAAGTATGGTGCTAAATATGGGGTCAAGAACGGCGCCATGGTGGTGCTCGATCCAAATACAAATCAGATACTGGCGATGGTCGGGTCCATTGATTACAACAACGTGGATGACCCGAGCGTAGATGGCAATGTCAACGTGACTACGAGCAAACGCCAGATGGGATCTTCGGTCAAACCATACGTTTATCTTACTGCAATACAGAAATACGGCGGGTATCTGACTACGCCCGATATCAAATTGGACCTGGGTTCGTGGAATCCTCAAAATTGGGACGGGCACAAATATATGGGTCCTTTGAATATGCGGAAAGCCTTGGTGGAATCTCGAAACCTGCCCGCCATATATACATTGCAATTGGTTGGCAAGGGACCTGTCATCGACAATATCAGGAAATTTGGTATTACCACATACACTGACCCCGACAGCTACGGACTGAGTATGGCATTGGGAGCTGTAGATATGAAACTGCTGGAACACGCGCAAGGATACAGTGTATTTGCCACCGGTGGGATCAAACGTGATGTGACTCCGTTTTTGAAAATTACAAATTCACACGGCGATGTCCTGTATTCGTACAAACAAACTGACGGTGAGCGTGTGGCCAGCGAAAAGGACATATATATGTTGAATTGGATGTTGTGCGACCTCAATGGGTTCAATGATCGGCCGTTTAACAATAGGTATTATGCCAACGGGCACAAGATATGCGGGAAGACAGGTACCACAAACGGTCCGCGTGACCTTGTGGCGATGCAATATCACAAAAATCTGGTGGCCGCCGTCTGGGCCGGAAATGATGACAATGTCGAAGTCCCCGGCGCATGGAGTACGACAGTCCCCTTGCCTATCGTCAACAGCTTCATGAACCGCGTCGCAGATAAATACAAACCCGAAACCTATGGTAGACCGGCCGGCTTGGTCGTAGGGACGGTCTGTCAGGATACGGGACGAATACCGAATGCCGATACCGATTGTAAGAGGGTGACGGCCATATGGGACGCACAACGAGCCCCTGCGCATGATACAAGGGAAAAAGTATATATGTGCAAGGGTACAGATAAAATTTCCGACAACAAAGATGTCGCGGAGAAATTTGACTTGATCGAACCGGCGACGTGGCTGAAAGATTTTGTTTTGGAAAACGCCAAACAACAGCCGGCGTATGAGAAATATATGAAAAAATTGAAGGACAAGAAAATATTCTTCAAGGAGCCGGAGCATATGAGATGTGAGTTGCCGTTGGGACCTGCTAATGAGCCGATTATCGAAATTCACCAACCGGAAGCGAGCGCATCTTTCACCGCGGGGCAGGATATGTGGGTATCGGCCGAAGCGTTCGCCAATGGTGATATCACAAAAGTTGAAGTTGCTTTCGGTGCGAATATAGTCAAAACGTTTACTGAGGCGCCGTACGAGTTCACGTATACAATTCCCGACTCAACCGGGACCGGCAATTATTATGTTACTGTGACTGCTTATGATGATCAGGGCAGGACCGGGCAAAATTCTGTCGTAGTGGCGGTAAACAACCCGAATGAAAAGGATATCAATTTGTCGATCACAAACCCGAGTGCATTTATTATTACTTCCCTACCGCTGAATATCACCGCCGACGTATCGGGAGCTGATGCCGGCGAAGTGACTTCCGTGACGTTTGATGTGGAGGGTACGGGCGCTACTTCCTACAGTCAATCGTATACGGATACGGACGGTTCGGACGGATGGGGTATTTCCTGGGGCGGTGTGCCCGACGGGAGTTATCATGTCAAAGTGTCGACTACTGTTGCTGGTAGGCAGTACCAAAGTGCTTGGAAGGATTTTGTGGTAACTGTGATTGCCCCGGGTCCGTAATTTGTAGGTCCCGTAAGCCCTGTAGTCTGTTTTTTCAACTTTCCTCGACCTCGGTTCTCTACGGGTGTACCTTCGTCCTACGTCCTACTAGGACATGTCTGCGACGGAATGTCGCGAGGCACATCGCGTAAGGCCGAGGACTAAGTCCCTGAGCCGGCGCCCCGCCCGCCTGGCGACTGCGACCTCTCCCAGAGGCCCCGCCCGCGGGTTTGTTTTCCACGATTGCGCCCAGGTATTGTGCACTGGCATTGTGCACTGTCCTAGGACTTTCATCAGGCTCGAAACCATGGTTGGTGGATTACCCGCTCATACCAAGGACGTCGGCGACCTAGTCTTTTGGGATGTTCGAGGCTGTGGGGGGAAACAGCGTTTTGCTACAGCAATGTGGTAAAGTGGCTCGATACCGCGCAAGCAGTGCACCTTCTCAGAAGGTCGAGGCCCGAGGTTTTATTGCGAGCACATACCCGCCTGGCGACTGCGACCTCGTGCCGGCGCCCCGACCGCAGGGCGACTGCGAGCTAAGAGCTCATCGAGATTTCCCACACTTCATTTGAGCTTAGCATCAAACGTTTTGGAAATATATTTGACAATCTTGGAAATATATTCATTTGCCGTAGCGGAATCTATAGTCCGAGACCGATCGTACAATGCAATATTGAAAGTAACCTGCTTTTTATTATCCGCTGCCAATTTCTCATCTTGGTAAATATCCACTGGAGTCACCTCCATATAAATATTCGGTTGATCAGCCAACCGTGAGGAAATCGCTGTCAGGACATCGGAATAGTGAGTATCCCGGTCCAATACAAAGCAAAGATCCTGATACACCGGAGGGAATCTGGACGGCTCCACATATTTTGAACGCGACGAAGGGAGCTTAAGTATTATCTCGGTATCGAACTCCAATATTGCAATATCTTTACCGTCCAGTTTGAATGCCTGTCGCACCGCATCGATAGGTACTCCTACAACACCTATCGGGAACTTAACACCGTTTTCACCGTCTTGCCACTCGACCAAAGCACTTTGGTGCGGATCAAGGGCCGGAAGCATCTCCTGCACCCAAGCAGGCAAATCCATGTCGGTGGTCTTGGATACCAACGTATAACGTATCGAATCTGCGCGGAATTCCGACAACAGCAAATCAGCATATGCCTTGGCATTGTAGTACGGGGATATCTGAGCATCTTTCACAGGCTGGCGAACGCTTATAAGGCCAATTCTATTCCGTTCGACGGGTAATTTCGACTTCGGATCCTTTTCCTGAGTACTATGTGCCTTGTTCAATTCAAACAAGGCAAATTCCTTGTAACCCGATTGAGCATTCAACTGAGCTTTCTGCAGTAATGACGGCATCAGATGCGTTCGCATATACTCAAGGT
>JALWDW010000048.1:0-15393 GCA_027036675.1 Candidatus Dojkabacteria bacterium | reverse complement strand
ACTCAAGGTCGGGTGATGTGGCGTTTTTGATATGAAATGCGTTTGTCAGCGACAACGAGGCTTTGTCGTAAAGCTTGGCCCCTACGAAATTGTACGTAAGTATCTCGTGAGCACCATTGGTAGCCAATAAATGGCGGAATCTATTTTTCAGCGCAAGCATCGGGTCTTGCGGTACGGGCTCAACGGGACGGGTGGGCAACGCAAGCTTCACATGCTCATATCCGTACACGCGTACCACTTCCTCGTAGATATCCACTTCCGATAGGATATCGGTGCGAAACATCGGGACCAACAGATCGATAGTCTTGCCATCCGAAGGTTGTGCGACCTCAAACTCTATCTTTGTCAGTATGTCGATGACCTGATCCGCGGTGAACTCTATGCCGATATGGCGATTCAATTTGTCGATATGTATGGTGATTGTTTTACGAGGACGCGGGTCGGGATAAATATCTGTGATCGACGAACTTATTTGACCATCGGCCAATTCCTTGAGCAATTCAAGTGCCTTGTACATAGCCGGTTCCACTTGCCATGCGGACTGCCCTCTTGCATACTTCGTCACGGAGTCGGTAAAAATCCCATGCCTCATCGATGTCTTCCTGATCGCATAGAGATCAAAATTGGCCACTTCAAGGATTATAGTCGTTGTATTTTCATCTATCTCAGTGTCGGTGCCACCTATCACCCCAGCGATGGCCACGGGATTGGCACTATCCGCTATTACCAATGTTTCATCTGACAATTCTACGGTTTTACCGTTGAGAGCGGATAACTTTTCACCGGATTTCGCTTTGCGAACGACGATATTCGCCTCATTTGTATCTTTGAGTTTTTTGTCTCTCGCTACAAATTTGTCATAATCAAAAGCGTGCATCGGTTGCGCCATCAGGTGGCTGACATAGTTTGTAATGTCGACTACATTGTTGATAGATTTGATCCCCACTTTTGCCAACAAGGAGCTCAGCCATATCGGAGACTGCTTGATTTTGATATTCCGTACGACTACGCCCATATATCTCGGGCAAATTGTCGGCGTCTCCACGGAGATATTCAATCGGTGTTGCAATTGTGCGTCATCCTGCTTCGGTCGGTTGCTTGCGGGTTCGGTATACCATGACGGGGCGTTGAATGCCTTGCCTTGCATGGCGGAAATTTCTCGGGCCAAGCCCAGGACCCCGAAGCAGTCGGGGCGGTTTGTCAATGCTTTGTTTTCGATAGAGAATACCAGGTCGTCCATCTCGAGCACTTCGGCGATCGGTGTACCAGGCTTCGCGTCGGTATCGATACGAAAGACCTTTGTATGGTCGATCCCGTAATCCAATTCTTTGGCGGACGCTATCATGCCTTCAGACTCAACTCCCCTCACCTTTCGTTTGCTTATAGTGATTTGGTTGCCGACCTCTTGGATACCAAGAGGCAATTTGGTGCCTACAGGCATATACGCGACTTTCTCCCCCACCTGCAGGTCGGTCCCGCCGGCCACGACGGTGATATCGTCATTTTGCCCGATATCGATCTTGCAAACGGAGAGTTTATCGCTTTGCGGATGAGGTCCGACGGAAGTTATTTGCGCCAATACGATCCCTTCGTATTTTTTTGAAAAATCTTCGCTATATTCAACCTCCCCCAACCTTTGAGGCAATGCGGAGAGCAATTCATCATCTTGCAAGTCAATCTCCGTATATTGTTTTATCCAATCACGTGTCGCATACATATCTATTGAGATGTCTTCGAATTAAATTGTTGCAAAAATCGCAAGTCGCCGGAATGGAACCACCGGACATCCTTGATCCCGTGTTTGAGCATGACCAACCTATCCAAGCCGAATCCCCATGCAAATCCCGTATATTTCGTCGGGTCAATCCCACCGGCCTTGAGGACGTTTGGATGAATCATACCGCAACCCATCACTTCCATCCATCCAGAATACTGGCACACCGAGCATCCGGATTCGCAAAAAGGACAGCTGATCAGGAATTCCAGATCGGGTTCGGTAAACGGGAAAAAGGCTGGCTGCAATTTGATGTTGATCTCTTTTTCAAAGAACGCTTCCAAAAAGGTCTTGATCACCGCGAGCATATTCGCCAATGAAGTATCTTTATCGACATATACCCCCTCGATCTGATAGAAAGTATGCTCGTGACTGGCGTCCGTCGCTTCGTTTCTAAATGTGCGACCCGGGATGACCGTACGTATCGGTGGTTCGGACGAAGACAGGATGCGGTTTTGCATGGTGGACGTGTGAGCGGGCGGTATATATCCGTCGTCGGTGCGAAATGTATCGTATTCATCACGTGCCGGGTGCCCTTTGGGGAAATTCAATGCGTCAAACATATTGTATTCGTTGTCCAATTGGACAGCTTCGACGGTTTTGAACCCCATCGTTCGGAAGATATCCAACAACCTGTACATTTCGATATTTATCGGGTGTACGGAACCTCGACCTGTATCAGGTATCCCCCTGTACGCGGGTGGGGTATTGATATCAAACGGGGCTGTCGGGTCGATGTCAGAGCTGCTATCCAGACTGTCGGAAGCGGTTTTCTTCCCGGCCTCGACCTGTTCTGTTATGAAGTTTTTGAGAAGGTTTACTTCCTTGCCGTATTCCGCACGTTGTTCCTTGGGGATATCTTTGATCTTCGACAGGAGTTCTTTCAATTTGCCGTTTTTCCCAAGATAGGAATCATGTAAATCGGTCGGGTCGAGTTTCTTTTGGTCAATCACGAAGCTGTCGTACAGCTCTTGAATCTGTTTATTCGCAAATTTCATATCGAAAATGATCAGCTATTACTTTGATTTTACAAAGTCAACGACCTTAGCAAACGCATCAGGTTCGTTGATAGCCAACTCAGACAGAGTTTTGCGATTTAGAGCAATATTTTTGGTTTTCAGTAAATGAATGAAGGTTTTGTATTTCAGCCCGTGCTCGGCCACTGCGGCATTGAGGCGGGTGATCCACAAACGCCGAAATTGACTTGGCCTGCGTCTGCGGTGTGCTACAGCGTACTGTCCAGCATGCATGAAAGCCTCGTGCGCGACACGGTAAAGACGGTTTTTTGTCATTCGGTAGCCTTTTGTCCGCGCCAAGATTTTCTTATGACGTCTTCTTCTGGTGGTACCTGTTTTGACTCTCATGATAATGGTCGTTTTGTTTATTTAAGTTTTACTCCGATTGCCTTTTTCAATCCCTTCAAGACGGTGGTATCCACTGTATGACGTGGTAACACTCGTCGTTTGCTTCGACGAGAGCGTTTCGTCTTCAAGTGACTGTTGCAAGACTTGTTGTAAAGCACTTTGGCTTTGCGATTGCCACGAGGGTTTGTCGCTCTAAGTCGTTTTGCGGCTGTCTTGTTTGTTTTGTTACGCATGATGAAATTTCACAAATAATCGAGTGCATAATACTACATATGGGGCAATCTTGCAATAATTTCATTTATTTTGGTTTGAAAGTGATAGAAATTCGGCGTCCTGCAAATTTTGGTTTCCCTTCCAAAGACTCGTAATCTTCGAAGTATGATAGGACTTCTTCAAATTTGCTTTTGGCCAGCTCTTGACTCTGCCTACCTTTGCGCTGTAAGAAAAGCCGTACTTGATGTCCTTTGCTTAGGTACTCTTTGGCTCTCTGAATCTTGCGTTCCATATCGCCCGTCCCTATGACTGGAGAAAATCGGAATTCTTTCAGGGCTTTGGCTTTGCCGGCCTTCCTGTTGGCGCGAGTCTTCTTCTTTTGCAAGTACATGTATTTTGCAAAATCTATAATTTTGCATACCGGAGGCGTAGCCTTGGGACCGACTTCCACCAAATCGAGATCGGCTTTACCCGCCATATTCAGAGCTTCGTTGATGGTCATTTCACCCAAGGGTTTGCCCTCGGCATCGATCACAAATACTCTCGGGACTTTGATCATATGATTTCGTCGCGGTCCTTCAATGCGCGGTCTACGCTGATTGTACCTTGAAGATCGTGTTCTCGCGAGACCTGCGTTGCTTCGAGCATGTATTTGAGGCATATGTTGTATTTCCCGTGTCTATTTTAGTTATTTTCAATCGACAAATCACTGTCGCGTTTTTTGATCTTTTCTTCAAGTATTGTTGCAAATTCGTCGATACGGTGCAACCCTTGCTCTTTTTGGCCTCTGATCCGCAACGCGATGGTGTCGGTTTCGACCTCTTTGTCCCCCACTACGATGATATACGGGACTTTCATTTTTTCACCCTCGCGTATTTTGTAACCTAATTTTTCCGAACGTGAATCCACTTCACATCGAACCCCGGCAGATTGCAATTTTTCGGCGATTGAATTTGCGTAATCGACGTGATCATCGGTGATCGGCAGTATTTTGACCTGCAGTGGGGCCAACCATACCGGGAAAGCGCCCGCATAATGCTCCAACAAGAAGCCGATAATACGTTCGTGTGTACTTAACGGCGCCCTATGTATGCATAGAGGGGTTTCTTTCTCACCATCGCTGTTGGTGAAAGTCAGATCGAATCTTTCAGGAACGGCGAAATCAACTTGGTTGGTTGCCAGTGTAAATTCACGTCCTATCGCAGACCATACCTGCACGTCTATTTTCGGGCCGTAAAACGCCGCTTCATCCTCGACTTCGACATATGGGATTTCCGCTTTATCCATCACTTCTTTGATCATATTTTCGGTCTCGACCCACAACTCTTCATTGTCAACATATTTTTTACCCAAACCTTCTTTGGAGTGTTTACTCAATCGCATCAAGTACTTATCAATACCAAAAAGTTTGAAATATTGCATATACAAATCGATAACCCCCATAAATTCATGCTCAAATTGATCGCGTCTCAGATAAATATGCGCATCATTCATCTGCATGGATCGAACTCGCATTAACCCAAACAACTCCCCGCTTTTTTCATATCTGTAGCAGGTACCGTATTCAGACAATCTGATCGGCAGGTCCTTGTAACTGCGCAATTGCCCGGCGTATATTTTATGATGAAAAGGACAATTCATCGGCTTTACGTAATAATTGACGCCGTCAAGTTTCATCGGAGGATACATACTGTCAGCGTAGTACGGCAGATGCCCGCTTCTTAAGAAGAGGTTCTCTTTGGTCACATGTGGGGTGCGAACTTGTTGGTAACCGGCATTACGCTCAACTTCTTTGGCCAGTTTTTCGAGCTCTTCTATGATTATCGCGCCGTTTGGTTGCCACAGAGGTAGTCCGGGGCCGACTTCGTCATCAAACAGGTAGATATTCAGTTCTTTGCCGAGTTTCCTGTGATCTCGCAATTTCGCTTGTTCGAGCATTTCAAGGTGTTCGTCCAATGCCTCTTGAGTCGGGAAGGCCGTCCCGTAGATCCTTGTGAGCATCGGGTTGTTTTCGTCGCCCTTCCAATACGCTCCGGCTATTCGCAGTAATTTGATCGCGCCGATCTGCCCTGTACTTTCGACATGCGGTCCTCTGCATAGATCGGTGAATTCACTGTCCCCGGTGATGTACAGGCTTATTTTCTTGTCGTGTATCGATTCCAGGAGATCGAGCTTGTATTTCTGTTCCAACGCTTCAAATCTTTCCACAACTTTGTCGCGCGGGTGAAATTCCTGAGTCAACGGTAGATCCGCCTTGATGATTTTTTTCATTTCGGCTTCAATCTTGGGCAATACATCATTGGTGATCGGTTCTTGAAATTCAAAATCATAGTAAAACCCGTCATCGATAGCGGGGCCTATACCAAGTTTGGTATCCGGGTAAAGCTTGAGTACCGCTTGAGCCAGGACGTGAGCGGAAGTATGTCTCATTTTCTCGAGGAACTCCGCTTCCTGATTATTTATATTTTGAGCATTTGACATTTTTATAGATAGCAAAAATATTAGTTAACGGGTGAATTTGTGGTGTGTCGAAAACACCGCATCATGTGAGGGATGTTGGGTAAACGAGTTTGTAGATTGCTTGGTATCGTGTGTATACTGCTTTGTACATGGATAATGGATTATATTCTATGAGAAGCGTATATGCAAATTCTTCGAAGTTTAGGGGTTTACGAATGCCCGTTGCTCTCTGCAATCGCACTGTCCTAAGTACCATATCTTGTGACCGCGGATGAAATTTTAATGAAATTTTCACACTGCGTGCGGTGTACAGGCTTCTGTGATGCCAGATGAAATTCTAATGAAGTTTTAACCCTCCGTACGGAGCATGGGCGGTGAGGCAGTCCGCCCTAGCGGTGTTATACCGACACGGACAGGCTAAACACGACACTCTATACACGAGGCGTCGCTCGTGGACATTGTCTGCACCGGGCGCGGTAGTGCACCGAACCTTGTAACAAACGTAGTTTTTGTGGCCGGTCCTCCGTCCGTAGGACAACATCGTTGACTGCTTGCGACCGCGGGTGAATGTTCAATGAAGTTTTCACGCTGCGTGCGAAGTACCGGCAGTAACACCTGCAGTTGCGGTTGAGGTGGCGACCGCAGATGAAAATTTAACCTTGCTCCCCGTCTTGCGCCTACATGGCTCTTGTTTATTACAGCGTCCAGGGGCAGGGAGAGCACCGACTCTGCTAAGTAGCTCAGTACATCACTCGCTTCTTGCGGAAGACTCCATCACATCGAAGCAAAACATGTCCCACGGGTGATTTTCCTTCACAAACTTGTAAAGCTCATCCACCTTGTCGGTTTTGACTCGACAACGGACAATGACAGTCTCAGCGCCGAAAACTTCATTTTCCTTGCCCAGTTCTTTCCATTGCTGAAAAGTTGTATATATCCTGGTAACCATAGCGAATTCGTTTTTCAAGATATCTTCTGTCATCTTACGTGCTTGTTTCTCAGTCTCCAACGGAAACTCGACTATAGATAATTCTGTAACCTCCATTTGATTATTTTGATTAAATTATTTAGTAACTGCACATAATGCACTGTTTCACTCGTCTTCCTCTTTCAACGCTTCTTGCAAAAGGAATATCCCAAATTTATTCCTACCGAAACTCAACTCTTGATAAAGACCGATATTTTCCAGATGCAGTCTCTCCAAAGGATACTTGGAAGGATACTGTACGACCATGAGCCCTTTGTACAAATCCGTGTCGGGGTCGACATGCCCGGGTAAAAGTTGCGACGCCATATTGAGCACATGTTCCATCTTCCGCACATCTCGTGTATTGAACAATTTATATGGTGGTGAAACGAATACAATTTCAAACATTTTCCCCGTATCCACGGCTTCCGGCAGGTAATCCTCGGCTTTTTGGCGTATAACCTCGGTTTCCACCAAGAACTTTGTTTTCAATATATTTTCGTTTAAGACCCTTTCAGCCTGTTTGGCGGCGTCCACAAATTCAACTGACTTTGCCCCTCGCGAGAGCGCTTCCAACCCCAACGACCCCGACCCGGAGTACAGATCGAGTACGGTCTTGCCTTCGACGACATCTCGTAAAATATCAAAAAGGGTGGTACGCATCCTGGATGTGAACGGGCGTGTCTTGGGTGGCACTTCCAGCACGGCCCCTTTGGCTTTGCCACCGATGATCTTGACTGTCCTCGGCGTGCTGTTTCGGGCTTGTTCTCTCAACAAGCGTTCCTTATCAACTTTCTTGACAGCTTCCTCGTATTCTTCCCACGTGTTGATATGGAATTTTGCAAGATCTTTCCTTCGTTTTTTTTGTGATTTGTAAGGTAACGACATTGGGTTGGGGTGCGATTATTTTAAAAGAATTCTAACATACTGCTTTTGCGTCATATATGTGTTGTTTTGCGATTTCGGCCAATAAGATACCTCCCGCGGTCGCTACATTGAGCGATTTTTTCATACCCAACATGGGGATCGACACCGTCTGATCTGCCAAAGACAAAATCTCCGGGCTTACGCCATCGATTTCGTTGCCGAAGACCAAGGCTAGTTCGTGCGGATATGTCACATGGTGAAATGGTATAGAATCTTCCGTGAGTTCGACTGCAAAAATGGGAATCTGCCGGTCTCGTAAAGTTTGGATAATACCCGTTGCATTTGCGACTTTGCTGTGTGGTACGGATTCTTCAGCTCCCAGGGCGGTTTTGTGCACTTTGGGATGACCCGCTTCCGGAGTGTATCCACAAGTATAGATATGACAATGCCCTATGGAGTCAGCTGTGCGAAGGAATGCCCCTACATTGTAAGCGCTACGAATATTGTCCAGAATTATATGAATTGTGATAGCTTCTTTGATAGTTTTGATGGGAGATTTTATCATGGTGTCAGAAATGCACTTGTTTGATGACGGCCTTGACGGTCCCGTTGATCAGAGAACTGTCATAATCTTGTCCGGCTATGACAATCGGGGTGTAGTTTTTGGTTGACTCCGGGACCAGCATGATACGTTTATTTTTCTTATCTTCATAAAACCTTTTGATAGTGGCCCCTCCGTCGATGACTGCGAGCACGTAATCACCGTGTTTTGGCGTGCGTGCATCGGCGTCTATGACGACCAGATCATTGCTTTCTATGGTGTTACCCTGTATATTGGCCTTGTTCATCGAATCACCGCTCGCCTGTACGATGAAGTATTTGCCGGGGCGCAGTGTCGACTTGGATATCTTGACATATCCGTCGATATTCTCGTCCGCCAGTATCTCCGCCGGCCCGCAATTGGCCGAACCAACGATGGGGATATTGTAGAAGTCCGCCGGGAGTTTGTCGTAGTTTGGGGAGACGCGTTTAACTATATTTTGGGCCTTATCGACGACGATCATTCCCTTCTTCTCCAATTGTTCCATATGATGCGCAATCTTCTGAGGGTGGTTCTCTCCTATCGCTGTGGCAATTTGCCTCAATGACATCTCCGCGACATTTTTCTCTTCGATGAGCTTGAGCAGTTTTCGTTGTGTTGAGTGCATTTTTTGATATCTACATAATTTAGATTTGACTCTACTACCCAAAATATACTGTACCGCGCGACTTTTGTCAAGAGTACTTGACGGCGTTGACACGTCGCCCGACCGACTGTAGAATCGGATACAAATTAAGATAGTTCCAAAAATCACCATGATTTATATACATATTTCCGATCGATTTATCGACTTGAATAAACTTGCATCCATAAGCGGGTTGTCATCTGAAAAAATACTGGACTATGTGAACAGAGGGTTGTTTGGTGTTCGTGAAGAAGAGCTTTCGCGTTTGGCGCGAGAATACGACGAGGGTTTGTTGCAGGAGGTGGAAGCCGTACAAGGCATTTGTGAAAAAGTGGCCATGGAGACATAAGTCCAGTCGTTTTGCGGTGGGAAAGCAGTCCTATTTTAATGCCTCCGGCGTAATTCCCTGGCCGTAAGGTCGGGGGAGAGGCTTCATGATGCCCGTCAAGAGTAAGTAATTTAACTTCTAATACGGATATATGGAGTTCACGGAAAAAGAATTAAAATTGTTTTTGGTGGAGGCCAATAAAACCACATACGCCTCTGGCGACGAATCCATCGCAAAGCACGAACCCGATGGATCGACGAGTTTGGTACATAGACGCGGTAAATGGTCATACCACGATAACTATTTCGGAGGTGAACCGTACGGTGGTCGTATTGTTGTGTCTTATGACAAAAAGCCGGTGTATATGATGTTGTATTACGGGCGAATAACTGATGACTCCGTCGAAAGAGGATTTGTATACAAGTTTCTACGCGAAGCGTTGAGATTGGTACCAAATGATAAACCGTACCGAGGCCCGGACGAATACATAAATGGGGACTTTCGTTATATAAACAAAGTTGCTGGTGACGTAGACGAGTTTTACGGGCAAGAAGCAATCTTACACAACGGCGCAAAGATTTATCATGCGACGTATTTCGGGGGTTATGTCGATTTATAGCGGTATCCCAGCTTTATTCAACCATGTAAGGGCGTGATACCGGCTACAACAGTGCGTACCGGCTACAACCACGGGGATTGCGTTTATACACCTTTTTTAGTTTTGCAAAAACTTGATACATTTGTCAAAAAGCACGGTATCTGTCAATTTTGCCACTTTGAGGTCCGGAATGCCGGATTGCCTTGAGCCGTACACTTCTCCGGGACCTCGTTGTTTCAGGTCGTATGAGGCTACATCAAAACCCGACGGGTGCGCGACGAAATATTTCAATCTTTTGTGTGCCGGTGAATCCTTTTCTACGTTTGAGGATGGCACCACGAAGCAGAAAGCTTGATCGGCGCCCCTCCCTACCCTACCCCTCAGTTGGTGAAGCTGCGCCAACCCAAAGTTTTCAGCGTCATGTATCAAAATGATGGTTGCTTTTGGTATGTCAATACCCACCTCTATGACCGTCGTTGCAAAGAGTACGTTTATATCGCCTTTTTTGAATTGTCGAAGTATCTCGTTTTTTTCGTCGTCGCTCATCTTACCGTGCACCATACCGGTCCGCAAATCCGAGAAGGCTGTTTTGCTTAAGTTCTCATACCCTTCGGTCAAGGATTGTTTTCCGATATTGTCATCCGAGGTCTCACCGATCTTCGGATATATGATAAACGCCTGAGCGTCCTCGTCTTTGACCTTCGTATGTATCCACCTGTACGCATCTGCGAGCTTGGTCGGGGGTATGAGTTTTGATATGACAGGTTGCCGGCCGGGTGGCAATTCATCCAATACCGATATTTGCATATGACTGTACATGATATTCAGAAGTGTACGTGGGATGGGTGTGGCGCTCAACGATATGTAGTGTGGATATTTGCTGTCGGCGTTTTGATAATTTGCCAATGCCGTTCGCTGCTTGACTCCGAATCTATGTTGCTCATCGATCACGACAAGACCGATTTTGGAGTCGGTTTGACGTTTGGTGTACAGCAATGCGTGCGTACCGACGGTCAGGCCCGGGGCCTTGCCATCAGTCATAGGTTTCGTAGAGGAAGTGTGTAGCACTACATCGATATCAAACGGTTTCAGGAGTTTGCGCAAGGATTGATAATGCTGATCAGCCAATATCGTGGTGGGTGCAAGGAAGATCGCATCCAAACCGGCGGATACGGTTGCCAAAATCGCGAATGCGGCGATCACGGTTTTGCCGGAGCCGACATCCCCGTTGATCAAGCGGTTGGTTGGTATGTCCTGCGAGATATCAGTCTGGATTTGTTTGATGACAGAGTGTTGAGCTTTGGTGAGTTCAAAAGGTAGGCTCGCCAGGAATTTGTGGTACAAAGGTCGGGGTGCGGGGATTCGGTAGGATTTGCGATTATTTAGTTTTTGCTTGATCTGGATGGATTTTGATGCGATATTCATCATTTCTTCGTAAGCGAGGCGTTTCCGGGCTTGCTTGATTTCCTTGTAGGTGGCTGGTTTATGTATCATACGAAATGCTTGAGACAGGTTTGGTAATTTTTCCTGTCGCAGGAGCGGTTCAAAACGGCTTTGTATATCGATATTGTCCAGTACCCACCTGATGCGTTGCTGAAGCCATTTGGATGTGATGCCGGCCGTAAGTGCGTATTTGGCCGCGATCGTCCCTATCTGCATTTGTTGGCCGTCTTGTAGCGGTTCGTATGACTTGCAAATCAATGATCTGTCGCGCTTCGAGACTTTGACATCGAATAGATATCGGTGATCGATATGCAAGACTTTTTTGAGGTACGGTTGATTGAACCATAAGATGGTGGCCGTTGTTTCCCCATCATCGACGGTCCCTCTGGTGATATACATACGTCTACGTGTATGGTATTGGGTCAAACCCGTGAGGGTGGCTTCGATCACGCCGTGCCCAAGGTCGTAAACTTGTGTGATTGAGTGTAATTGTCTGGTGTCCCGGTAACCGGTCGGGATATGCCAGAGAAGGTCCTCGATGGTATTTATGCCGAGTTTACCCAAGAGTTGCGCTTTTTGTTCGCCTATATACGGCACCACCGTGATGGGGTTTGCGTTGATGGATGTGCCTGTCGACATCGTCTTCGTTTAGCGATTTTTCAACACATCTACGACAGTATATATCGCGGGTATCAATACGCTGGCGACCAATACGGTCGATGCGATGATGGCGAGGATTTGTCGTATTGGGACTTTCTTTTTTTTCATTGCTTAGGTTTTGGGTAATTTGGTTTGTGTTTGAGTATATCATTTATTTTGGGATAGGAGGTGTTGTTTTACGCCCCTTCTGATTTTGTCGTGTGCGGATTTGGTAACGGCGAACTCGAGCCATTTGGGGTTGGGAGGTTTATCATTTGGCGAAGTGATGATTTCTACCGTTTGGTTGTTTTGTAAGACTTGGTCCAACTTGGCATCATGCCCGTCCACTACGGCACGGAGAGCGCGATCGCCAATCTTACGATGTACTCTATAAGCGAAATCGATCACTGTGGCACCCGCTGGCAATTCGATGATTCGTCCTTTCGGGGTGAGCGTGAATATGGATCCTCTGCCCAGGTCAACATTGATAGGGTGTGAGAATTGCAAGGTTCGATACGATTTATGTCCTTGAATAGCGTTGTGCAATGTCTCCACCCAATTGTACTCAGTTGATGGAGCCGCGAATCTTTGCTTGCTCATTTTGTACGCGATATGTGATGCCGTCCCGTACGTGTTGGTATAGTACATGTCGTGTGTCACTACTTGAACCTCTATAGGAAGTTGAGTTAAGTCTTTTACAAAAATCGCCATATGGTATGCGCTATATCCATTCGGTTTCGGTTCACACATATAGTCATGACAGCTCTCCTCAATGATCGGTGTATTTTCCATCAAGGCAAATATTGAGGCATAAGCCGTTTCTATATCTTCTGTAAGTATGGTGAAAGCAAAAATATCATGTATAGCTGATAATGATGTTTGGTTGTTTTCGTCTTGATATTTGTACAGTTTGTTGTGTACGCTGTAGCGGCTTTTGATACGACCAAATACCTTTGCATCGATATTTGAGGTTTTTAATACATTTATGAGAAATTTTTCAATTTGCTGTAAGATGCTTTTTGAAACTCCCGCATTTTTGTACAAATCATCGATCGCCGTGAATTCCCGCGGATACAATACTTCAAATGCTTTCTCGTCTATTAAGGTTTTCTCGTCGTTTAAATTCAACAACTCAGCCAGAGGAGAGTAAATGTTAAAAGCTCGTTTTGATGCTTCTTTTTTGTCCTGTTCCGGTAAAACGTCAATCGATCGCATATTGTCGACAGCATTGAAGACATCGATGAAGATATACCTGATATCAAGCACATGTCGCAGATAATAGTCAATGATTCGAGATGATGGCGTAACGTCGGTAGTCTCGATATTATATGTATCCCGCAAATTTTCCAGTATCGCGCCAACCTCGCTACCGAAACGGTTCAACGTTTTGTTGAACATTAGCTTATCCCGGCCTGCGTGGTGCAAAAGCGCGGCAATCGTACTCGCCGTATCCAATCCGTACCTCGGAGTACGCATTGCCACGCGGATAAAATGATCGATTATCGGTTCGCCGTTTATACGCCTTTCACCTGTAAACTCGGTCGACGCAAAATTGATGGCATCTTCCACAACGGGTCGAAATTGGTCGGGCGTATTTTTATATAGTTTTTGTACTAATTCTTGAGTTGATTGTTCCATTTGGCAGTGAAAGAAGGTTATTTGCATTATACTACCATGTTTACTCTCGTTTTTGTTGAGAAACCGGGAACTTCCCCCGCCTCACCCCACCCATTTGCCTCCCTCCCCACCTCATGCTATAGTAAAACATGAAAATACAATACTTATCGCAATCGGGATTCCTGATAGAAACGGAAAACGGGAAAAGGTTAATCTTCGACCCGTGGCTTGAAAGTCCGAAGTACAGACTGGAGCTCGAAGACATCCCGAAGGTCGACTATGTTTTCATCACCCATGCACATGACGATCATGGCCTGCAATCAGGTATTGCGCTGGCCATCCGTGACCACGCCACTTTTGTGTCAGGTTACGATATTGTCAAATATGCAATGGAGCAAGGCGTACAATCAGTGGAGAAAGCGAATGTAGGGGGAATGTTTGATAGCGGAGAAATCGGCATAGCGCTGACACAGGCTGTCCACAGCAGTGATATCGGCGAGCCGGTGGGATTTGTGGTGAAAGTCGATGGAATGTATATCTATCATATGGGTGATACCGGATATTTCGCGGGGATGAATACATTGGGGAACCTGTACGACCTTGATATCGTATTTATCCCGATCGGCGGACGATACACGATGGGACCTGCGGAAGCAATGTTGGCGATCAAGGATTTGCGACCAGACATGGCAATACCCATGCACTACAATACATTCCCCAAGATCGCACAAGACGGTGAAGCATTTAAAAATAATGTCGAAATGAGCACCGATACTCAAGTCGCGCTGATGGCTCCCGGCGAACAGCGGGACTTTTGATCGTTACAAACTCTCTGTAGTACGATGGGATCCCGGTTTATACATACAAAACAACTTATCGTAACTGTAGTATCAATTGTTGGCGTCCTCGCCCTTGTCGTCGCTGTATATCTTCTTTATATTTGGAAACCCGAACAACGTCGTAAACCTGAAGAAATACTGATCTACCAGAAAAGGATTGTCGATTGTGCGCGCACGCCGACAGGTGTCCAATGTGTCGAGCAAACGCTTACGGCTCCGGGGAATGCGTCGGAACTGGTGCAGCGCCCCTTTGTCATACCCGGTGCGACGGTAAGAATATATAATTACGATACAGACGAGGACTTTGAATTGCCGACAGGACTGTCCGAGCTGAATTACGTTCCTTCACTTTACCCGTTGCTTCGAAGCGGGAAGAAGTCGGTAACTGTCAACGAGCATGATCTCACACTGCGTACAAAAAACGTCGACTTTTTGCGGACTGATAAAAACGCCAAACTGGTCGAGGCGTCAAATGGAGCCCTACAGTCACCGACGGAGCCAGTTTTGTACATGTCAATCGCCAGAGATCGGCATTACGTCGCCACCATCGAAGCTATACCGGTGTCATACGTGTTGTCTGATCCGAGTATATGCATCAATTGCATGGAAATCGAGTTTCGCATAGTGCTGAGAAGGTATTTGTTGAAGGATGAAGGGTTGGTTTACGACAATGGGGCGGAGATCCATCTGGGAGATGCCACGGTATTGGTTGATAGCCCGTGGAATAAACCTGTTGAGAAGGTGGATGAGATTTACCTGGACCAGGGGAACCTATTTGCCCACAGCAAGGATGGCGCGACATACGGGATGACCGGCAACGAATTGCTTGAATACACCGGTGTAAGCCTTTCCGCGGACGGGACTGAGGGGTTGTATGGCTTGCGAGGTGAAGTAAAAGGGTTCTCGTTTAAAAAAGGTGAGGTATACGACCTGCGTGGCACGGGATGTGCGCCACGCGACTCTGACGACGCAAACGACGTGTGTGTCTACGGCGAATTTCCGGATGTCTGGTGGACAGATTCAAATGAAGCATTGGTACGGGCAAATGCGCAGAGTCC
>JALWDW010000047.1 GCA_027036675.1 Candidatus Dojkabacteria bacterium | reverse complement strand
TTATCCGGTACTCCGGCCATAAGGGGTTGGGATAGTGTTTAATGCGGCACGTCGTTCTATCGGTGCACGGTTACATAATGACAGAACTGAGATTGGGGCTGAGGTAGCTCACAAATTTCCACTGGCTTTGGGGTACGATACTGTCTCTATCTTGCTTCTGTCACGGCGTATTCATCCACCCGCAGGGGTTGGGACTGCCAAAAACCGCAGGGTCCCACAGTTTGGCAGGGTTGAGTGCAAAGCCCGTCGTCATGGGACTGGATTTGATTGTGGCGCATATACGGGCGATCCTGCATCTGCCCGGAATCACAATTTCCGCACAACCATCCACGTGGCGCCGGGCTTCTGGCCCAAAGGGTGGGCCCCAACCCCGGGGACGAAGCCCGGCTTCGTCCCCGCACCCACCCGTGATACAATATTCCACGATGAGCAGTCAATTGACACCCATGATGCAACAATTTATGTCGTTTAAAAACCGCTACCCCGACAAGGTGGTCCTGTTTCGCATGGGAGATTTCTACGAAACATTTGGCGATGACGCGGAAAAGGCGTCAAAAATACTGAATATCACACTCACGTCAAGAGATAAGAAAAAGGACGCCATGCCCATGGCCGGGTTCCCTCACCACGCACTGGATCAATACCTGAAAAAATTTATCGACGCAGAAGAAAGCGTAGTCATAGTAGACCAGCTGGAAGACCCAAAACTGGCCAAAGGTATCGTCAAACGCGGTGTAACACGTATCGTCACACCGGGAACGGCGGACGGGGATTTGCTGGACGACTCATCATCCGCATATATCTTGGCCTTGTACCGCGAGAAGGGCAAACGGAAATCGGACGATTCATATATTATCGCATTTGCCGACCTGTCGTCGGGAGAATTCCATATCACGGAGCAGTTGACCGAATCGGAAACGCGAAACCTTATCGATCGCCTCTCGCCCCGCGAAATACTCGTGGATAATCCAGACTTCACAAATATCCCCCTCGGGAAATACAAAACTCAGGATCTGAAAACATACGGATACGATAAAAAAGACGCGTCGAAAACGATACGGGAGTTTTTTAACGTCAACAGCGCTCACTCGTTGGGATATCAAGACGATTCGCCACAACTATACCCGATCTCGATGATATTGTACTACATACGCGAGACACAACGTGCCAGACCGGAGCATATGGCATTACCCAAATTATACAACCTGCGACATACGATGATCTTAGATGCAGGTACCGTAAGAAACCTGGAATTACTGGAAAGTTTGACACCTCAAGGCAAAGGGAATAAAACACTCTACGGCGTACTGAACGACTGCGAAACATCCATGGGAGCACGGACCCTTAGGAAATGGATTCTCTCCCCGTTGATCAACGCCGAGAAGATCGAGGTAAGACAAGAGATCGTCCAGCGTTTCTATTCGCAATCATCCGCATGTGATAATGTCAAAACCAATCTTTCGCGGATATATGACATCGAACGTCTAGCCGGCAAAATCGGCTTGGGGCGGGCTAATCCTCGAGACCTATTGTCCTTGGCCGTGTCGATCGAAAATGCGACAGTTCTGATTGAAAATCTGCGGGAGCTGTCTATAACCGACACATGGCAAGATACATTTGCGCGGAAATTACAACCTTTGGCGGACGAGATTAACAGAACGATACACCCTGAAGCACCCGTAACCACCACGGAAGGCGCGATAATAGCCGAAGGTTACGATGAAGAAATTGATGAATTGAGGAAGATGACTGTCCGTACAGATGAGTGGTTCCGGGAATTTCTAGAGAACGAACGCAAGAAAACAGGCATTACCTCAATGAAGTTGGGGTTCAACAAAGTGTTCGGCTATTACCTGGACGTTACCAAGGTTCATCAAGACAAAGTTCCCGAGCATTATATCCGCAAACAAACCCTGGTCAATTCTGAAAGGTATATAACCGAAGAGTTGAAAGAGCGAGAAGAATCGATACTAACTGCTAAACAAAAATTGGCCGAGAAGGAGTACGAAATATTTGTCCGGTTGCGATCAAGTCTCGTACCTTATCTGCAGGATATGCTCGAGGTAGCCGGTGCAATCGCCGAAATCGATGTGCTGGCTGGATTTGCTCATATCGCCAATAAATACTCTTATGTACGACCCAATTTACGCCCGCGTGGCGGTGTCAAATCATACATAGCGATCAAGGCGGGCAGACACCCTGTTGTGGAAAATATGCTGGATGAACCGTTTATCTCAAATGACGTCGACTTGGGCTTGGCGAAACCGAAATTCGCTATTTTGACCGGTCCGAATATGTCTGGCAAGTCGACGTATATACGTGAAGTAGCCCTGCTGGCATTGATGGCGCATATAGGTAGCTTCGTGCCCGCAGACAGCATGGAATTGACCGTAGTGGACAGGATATTTGCTCGGGTCGGGGCGTCCGACGATCTTGCGGGTGGCAGGAGCACGTTTATGGTGGAAATGGATGAAACGGCCGTGATATTGAACAATGCCACACCGGACAGTTTGATCATCTTGGACGAGGTTGGGCGAGGTACCAGCACATACGACGGTGTGAGTATAGCTTGGGCAATCAGTGAATACCTACTTGAGCAGATACAGGCTCGTGTGTTGTTTGCGACTCATTACCATGAGTTGAACGACCTGGAGAACGCATATCCCAGTGGTATTCAAAATTTGCGAATTGCGGTGCGGGACGACGGGAAAAAGGTTGTATTTTTGCATAAGGTCGAGGACGGAAAGTCAAACAAGAGCTACGGGATCCATGTTGCAAGCCTGGCAGGTATCCCCACCTCCGTCATTAAAAGGGCGAAATCGCTATTGGCAAACTTAGAAAGATCCCGCAAGAAAATCGATGCTTCGCAGTACAGTTTGGGCTTGCCGGATCGGGATGACTGAGTTGCCGTAGGTCTTGAGCCCAGTCGCTTGCTTACGCCCGCGGGTGGGGGGACGTATTTTGTTCGGTTCAGCGTATTTGGAATAGGTCTTGCCACGGGTGAATATTGTACACCTTGTGCGCGACTGTTATGACAATCTGAGTCCACTGGGCGAGCAGATTGTCGTGCGGGCGAATTCCAAGTGAAGACAACTGGTCTAGGAAGCTACATTGCTACAAAATCTGGAGAGCCGCGCCGAGACGGCTGCGAAGTCGCAATCGCAGATTAACTCATAACAAAAAATTCTACACGCCGTGCAGAGCATTGGTCGGGGTGACTGGTGCGGCCGATGCTACGACGCCCCCGCGTCGACTACAGACGAAGTCGCAGGCACTACAGTTCCAACACCGTTCGCCGACGCTTTTACGCAATCGGCGGACTTTTGATGACATATCCCTTACCGTATTGAGTGTATATCAACTGCATACCAAAGGCCCTATCAAATTTCCGTCGCAGGCGCCTGACTATCGCACGTACCGCGCCTTTGGTCGGCACACCTTTCCCATGCTCTGCAGCGCACAACATGAGTGTTTTCAAAGTGGTATACGACTTGCGTTTGAGCAAACATCGCACGATAGCCGTTTCCATGCCGGTCAGTATTACCGCATCATGGCCGAAGGACAATGTTCGCTGTCTCACGTCCAATGTGAGGGCATAGAAGTTGACGGAATGCTGTCTCCCCAGCAATCTGTTGATCCGCCAACGCAACTCGGTCGTCAAAAAAGGGTAAATGATAATATCCTGTATATTCGTGTCCTTGATCGATACGGCATTTGCCAGATTTGAATGATTTGCTATAAATAGAATCGGGATTTGGCCGTATTTTTTGTTGATATAAATCCTGCGTGCCATGCGGATGCTGTCACCATCGGGCAAATCACTAGCCAATATGATCAGATCAAAATACTTGCGATGCAAATACTCCCTGGTGGCCGTCAAGTTGTTTACAGTATCGAATTCCACACCCAACTCCTGCAGAATACCGGTGAAACTCTCATTTAACATCTGATTGCTCTGGCACAACAATACGCGGTTTTTTTGCATGCCACATATTTTATACGCCCCAGGCGTACAAATGCCGTATGAGCATGTTGTGTCACTCAATATTGAAGCGTCGACACCACCCACTCTAAAATCAGCCCGCTATACCAGCTAGCACGTTCTCCCCCAAAAAAAAACGCCGGACACAACCCGAGCACACGCTAGGCGTTCAGTACAATCCGAGTTTCGGCATCGGTGATATGTCTGATAGCAGATTGCAATTTGTCGGCGGACACAATGATGTCATGAGCGCCATACTCCACCAGCTTTTCTACACTCTCATCTTTTTCGGCAATATTCACCATCATCCGTACATTTTCGTTTTTAAACTCATGAATAAAATCTCGGACAATCTCGTCCACCGTCTTCTCATGTTGCTTGTTGACATATTCAGCACCACCGGCTATCGACTCCACCAGACGTCTCATATCCACGACCATACCGTCGATACCGACCCTCATCATCTTTTGAGCCAACATCAATTCGGACGCGGAAGTCAGTACTGCGTACAATTTGAATGTGGAAGTTCGTTTCAGACCACCAGCAGTTACGTATTTTTTAAATTCCTTCAATACACTCTCATTGACAGGTCGATACACGGCCAGCGAAATATTCCTATTGTGGTGAACCGTACGCGCGCGACGAATCACGGCAATCACCTTTTCCAACAATTTCGGTGATTTGATATACCTGATGGCACCGGTGATCTGCCCGTCCAGTTCAGACGGCTCGGAGGATTTCCCGCGGATCAGATCTCGGAACTCTGATACAGGATGCAAACCCAACGTTACCACCACCTCGCGTCCTGCAAAAGTCTTGGCATACTGATCCAAAACCTTGGCCGTATTGGAAGAATATTCTCGGAATTTTTTATCCTGGACGTAAGCCAAAAGATGACGCTTTTGCGACAAAAGAATTTCGTCCATATCCACGCCAAATACACCGTCAAGCAGGCCTATATTTTCATCGACATTTTGTAAGAGGGTGGGGGAACTGATAGCATACAGCTTGGTAGCCATTGGAGGTTTTTCATTTCTCCCCACAGCTTTGCGAACCGTTTGACCGGTATCCTCGGACGATGATTCGCGCGACTCTTTGGCAGTGTCATTCTCGTCAATTTCTATAGCCTCCGAGGGCGTTTCTTTTTCCTCAGCCTCTGCAAGCATGTCATCGACCGTGTTTTCATCAAGCAGGATCTGTTCTTGCGGAAGCTGTTCGTCGCTCTGTTTATATAGCGAACCGGCTGAACCATCGATACGCACCAAATCCATATCTTTCAATATGTATGACGCCAATCCCGTCCCCAATACCGCAGGGGTCTTGTATTCCCGACACAGTTGAGCCAGATCACTCGTCGTCCCGCCGTCGTCGGCAATGACGCCCTTAGCCGAAGAGACATATTTCTCGTACTTCGGATGGTAAGACGGAAACAACAAGATCGCGTTGTCAGGCAATACGTCCTTCATTTTGGATATATCGTCATTGACTACGATCACTCGACCGGATACTTCGCCGGGACTTACACCAATTCCCGACATCAGGTATTCAAAACGCACATCTTGCAATTCGTCGACGGGATTCGCAGTACTCTTTATCTTTTTCTTGCGAGCGCTGCTTTCTTGTGGCAAAAACCTGGTGACTATCCTCTTCAACGAAGAAATTTTCTTCAATTTCGCCTTAGCCTGTTTGCTTTGATTGGTCGGTTTCTTCGAAGTTGATGACTTTTTGGTCTCACGTCCGGATTTGCTTGAACTTGCATCGGTTGACGAACCGCCCACCTCGGATTCCATAATCCCCAACGCCAGTGAATACGGATCTTTGGGTAACTCCGGCACCTCGGCTTGCGTCACCTTCCGACGCACCTTGGGGAAAATCTTGACCGCCTTGGAGGCTGGAATCTCTTTTGCCTGCAATATCCACAATTTACCGCTTTCAAACACCCACTCGATAGCAACCGGATTCCTCGCATCCAAAAGCTTGGCAATACGACCAACCTCCTCGATGAAGTGATCCTCAAATTTCTGCCTATGACTCCAAGCCCTGGATATACGCACCTTTTCAAATTGTTCCACGGCAGCCGTTTCCCGACCCGGGTGCAAAGTGCGGACTTTCATCCATTCCTGCGGAGAGATATGCTTTTCGACGATTTCCAAAGTCTTTTTGTCCATCACATACAGATCGGGACGGATTTCTCCATCCGCAATCACATCACCCAACCCAAATACAGCTTCCACTGTGATTTTGTCGGTATCCTCCGTGATAGGGTCCACCGTGTATGCAACACCCGAAACCTCGGGCTGGATCATGCTTTGCACCACGACGGCCATCTGCGCCTTCCTCAGGTCGATACCGTGACGCGACGCATAGTCCAATGAATTCTCACTGAAAATCGATAGATACACATATCTGATGGCTCGTTCCAAATCCTTGTATCCTCGGACATTCAACTCAGTCTTGAATACCCCGGGGAAGGCAAGTGTCTCATCGTAAGGGTAGACTATGGACGAACGCACCGCGACCCATGATTCCGAAAACCCTGAAAGTCTGACATATGCCTCGCGCACCGCCTTTTGTATATCCGCAGGCATTGGTGCATTCATAAACAATTTCTCAAATTCCAGATAATCCGGAGTCTTCACCTTCTCAATCACTCTCTCCAAACTGTCATCAAACACCTTCAATACGAAGGATTTGTACGCTTCCGGAGATATCACGAAAAAATGGGGTACAGGGACATCTTTGTCATGCATATGAAACAAGCTCAGGGCTTTCCTGCCGACCAGACTTTCACTTACGTTTGCCGCCGAATAATCGTCATGAAAATATATAAGGTTTGACAATCGGGGACGAT
>JALWDW010000046.1:21812-22504 GCA_027036675.1 Candidatus Dojkabacteria bacterium | reverse complement strand
ACAAAAGATTTACTCAAAATTATTCTTTAATAAAAACACCGATGATCCCGTACCTGTAACACAGATTTTGAAACATTTTGATCGCTTTGGAGAATATAAGCAACTTGCCGTTCATTATATTTGGGAAGATCTATGGTGGAAAAGGGAAAACGAGCATATCCCTTGGCTCGAAAAAGAAATTAGAAGATAAGCCCTCACCCAAACGCCACATCCGGCAGTTCATCTTTTAATTTCTCGTAGAAATAGTCTACTAGAGCGAGGTTTTCATTCATTACACCCAATGATTGAAAATAAATGATCTCATCTGCATTTTCCCGCCCGCGTACACTGTCCGATGTTAATTCACCTAGAGAACCGGCAATATCTGAACGTGCATAACCGTCTTCCAATGCAATTTTTACTGGTCCAGTCTCCGCATATGCTGTCTCTGCCAGATCAACAAACGTCTTGGCGTTGAATACAATGTCTCGTGAGACTTCTTCGGAATGAGCAAGCGAAATCACCAATTGACCCGAATGCAGGTCATCGAAACTAAACAACGGTTCCTTTGCGAATGTAGCGACATGCAGGATATCCGCTTCTGCAATGACAGCCTCCAAAGGTAGTACCTCCACGTCCAGCCCGGTCTGTTCTTTGATCTTATTCAGATTTTCCTTCCTGTTATCGGCATTTGGCGAAAAACCGACAATACG
>JALWDW010000046.1:0-21802 GCA_027036675.1 Candidatus Dojkabacteria bacterium | reverse complement strand
CTCCAATCTGACTGGAGAAGCTATGGCTCGAGCTCCGGCTACGGCTTGTTGCCCAAGCCCGATCAACCCCAAAACACTACTGCCAGGGTGTGCCAAATATCTTACCGCTACTGCGGACTTCGCACTCGTACGCAAATTTACCAGTTACTCATGCGCGACCACCGCCAACAATTCGCCTGTACGAAAAGAGAAGTACATATACGCACCTTGAACGATCGGTTTACCTTGTCGCTCCATCCACGGCATATATGCGGACCCCAACACGATATACCTTTCTTTATCCAAATCTGTGCATGCACCATACAAATAATCGCCTCCGTCAACAGTTTTACTGAATACACGTTGAGGCACGATTATTTCTCCTTCATGTAAACTACGGTAACTTGCCTCTATCGCATCGACAAGCTCATGCACAGAGTATGAATTACCGACCAATTCATTACTTATGATTTTCATAATTTTGTATGGATGATTTAATTTAATTGACTTTTCACATCGAAATATTCGTATTCAATATTCTCAAGAAATTTGGCATATACTGATGCTTTGATCAATCGCAATGCCTTCGCTTCTGTCGTACGGTAATATGAGGGTAATACGGTTATCAGTTTGCGACCTGCAAACGGCTTATCCGTGAGGCGAATCAGGCCAGCGGGTGGTGGGTATACACCAAGTCGCATCAAACACCATACGGTAGTCATTACTGCACAGGTCGGTCGACCACGTCTATCCAATAGACCTATCTTACCTTTCTCATCGGTAAATGTTTTCATTGTGACGGCATCATGTCTCTTGCCGTTTCCGATAAGTTTCCGCTTTTCCGGCAGTATTTGTCGTAAGGGCAATGTCTTGATAAATTCTGCCACGTATGGGGCCATGCCTGATTCATACGCATAAAAATCAATTTGTAAACCTTGACCTGCAAGTTGACGCAGAAATTGCTCGATATCCAAACTCGTATCGGAAGGACTGTAATCGTCAAACAGCACTCCGACAGTATATAAACCCAAGTCTTTTTGTTGCAGTAATCTGCGCAATGTCCGCACAGATTGTATCTGTTCTTTTGAAAATCGCCTATCCATATAGATATGCGCAACCTCTACGTTGTAATCTACTTTTTTATTTACCATAACTGTATGTCGTATGCTGCAACAGCGGTATTATATATACCTTGTATGGCGCTCTCAAACTGTTGTCGGTTTTGTCGACAAGTGGGGCCTGGCGATATATAATCGTGGATATGAGCAATGAATATTTTCTCAGACAAATAGGATTGTCGGAAAGAGAGGTCAAAGTATACCTGGATATCGCCGCGCACCCTGAAACAACCGTGTTAGCTATCAGTAAACGAATCGATATCCCGCGTACTACGCTATACACGCTCTTGGATGCCTTGGAAAGTGCCGGTCGTATACATATTAAAAAAGTAAATAAAACAACTATTGTCAGTATTGTCGAACCGCAGAATTTGTTGCTTGAACTTAGGTCCGAACAAACAAGAATAAACGAGCTTTTGGCATACACACAGAAATTCATTGAGCAGATGCACACGTTGGCTAAAACTTCTGCACTCCGTCCAACAGTCAATATCTACGCCGATGAGAGTGGTATAAAGCAGCTGCTGTGGAATATCCTGCACGCAAAAGACGGTGTACTCCTCGGGTTCTCACCCGGTACGTTGGAAGATATAGTTGATCGCAGGTTTGCTGAAGAGTGGAGGGTTGAGTTCAAAAGGCGAAAACTGCGAAATAAGATAATTTTAAACACCAGTGTCCCACTCGATTGGTCGGAAGTGCCGGAATTTTTAACAAATTATGTAGAAGCGCGCACCCTGGAAGATCAGAAAATTTCTTTTGAGAGAGAGGTCTTCATATATGACGACGTGTTGGCGATCGTGGCGAAAAAGGACGAGCCGGAACAGTATGGTATCGAAATCAGCGATAGCTTGTTGGTCGATTCATACAAGCAATTGTTTTTCTTCCTCTGGAAACATGTGGCAAAACCAATCTGATTTCCGTGAAATCATACAACATGCTACCTGCTTTTAGTGCCTCTGGCGTAATTCCCCGTCCGTAAGGTCGTGGGAGGGACTTCATCAACTTCGACAAGCTAAACGCACGCAAGAGTGGATGGTCTGTTAGCCATTAGATGCTTTACCTGTCAAGATATTGGCACCTCGGGCTTATAGTAACCTCTATCAAATGTACGCAATTATGACAATTTCTGCAAGAACCCAATGAAACCGCCGGAAATTTCCGGGAGATTTGAAATTGTACTAAAATATGACAAGTCAAGTGTTTTTTTCGTAAACTTGTTGAAATCCGGAGATCCAATTTTCAGATAAAACGGTTTCACTTGCGCCCCGCCCGTGATGACAACGTTTCTGAGGTGTGCCTGCCTTGCCGGCAAATATTGATCTGCATACGGCATTTATACGGCAATTTTTGATAAAATTAAGATTCTGCTTGCGGCCTTATCTTTGGCTACTCGATTTATATTCAATATATGCCTCTAGAATAATATATGCGCGATACAATAACAACATAATTAGATTAGTAAAGATTTACAACGTAGGTGACCCTGACCTATAGCGTACTGTGCGTGATTGTATGACATAATTTTTCTTGTAGCCTTACTGAGAACTGAATTTCATATATTTGGCTGCGTCTTGTCTGTAACAGATTTTCGATACTCTGTCGGGTGCTTGCAATACTGTATTTATTGTTATCCTTAAATTATCACCAAGCGATACTTGACATCCCCAGAAGTCAGCGCATATACTGAGTATCAATAAGATTCGATTCTTTTGTAAATGAAACGAAGACAAGAGTTATTCACCAGGTATGCTTTGCGGGGTACTGTATTTGCGTTTTCATTGATCGCTTCGTTGGCGGTTGTCAAGTTTGGTGCTACAAGGGTGCCTGTCACACAACAAGCTGAGGCGGCATATGATAATAACGCTTTTGTTATCACGGTGGATACAAATTTGGGTTCAAACTCACATCAGTTCACGACACCTACAGTATCGGGGCTGTCGTATAATTACTCTGTCGATTGTAACGACGACGGTACCTACGAAGCGACAGGACAAACCGGTTCGTATACGTGCGATTATGGTACGGGAACTTACAATGGTGCGATCGTTATAGTCCCCGACAATGCAAACTCATTCCCCAGGATCAAATTTTACGGTGCTACATCAGCCCCGCAAGTTCTCACTGTAGAACAGTGGGGGACTTCGCATTGGGTGAGTATGGTTGACGCTTTCAGAGAATGTGCTAATTTCACTGGAGGAACACCGACCGATAGACCTGACTTATCGGATCCCAGTGGTACTCCTAATACGAACATGCAAGAAATGTTCGCCGAGTCTCCCAACTTCACAGGTTTCAGTAATATGAATTCGTGGGATACATCGCGTGTTACGAATATGGTCGCGGTGTTTAGAAACGCCTCTAAATTCAATCAAGACATCGGCAATTGGAATACGGCTAACGTCACGGATATGAGTTATATGTTCCACGACGCTTCCGACTTCAACAAAGACATCGGGAGTTGGAATACGGGCAATGTAACCAACATGTCTGCTATGTTCCACGGTGCCTCCTCCTTCAATCAAGACATCGGAAGCTGGAATACTGAAAAGGTCACTAATATGTCTTACATGTTCCAAGGTGCTTCCTCCTTCAATCAAGACATCGGGGCTTGGAACACGGGCAATGTTACCAGCATGCAATCCATGTTCTACAATGCTTCCGCCTTCAATCAAGGCATCGGGAGTTGGAATACGGGCAATGTAACCAACATGTCTGCTATGTTCTACGAAGCCTCTGCCTTCAATCAAGACATCGGGAGTTGGAATACGGGCAATGTTACCAACATGTCTGCTATGTTCCACGGTGCCTCCGCCTTCAATCACGACATCGGGAGTTGGAATACTGAAAAGGTCACTAATATGTCTTACATGTTCCAAGGTGCTTCCTCCTTCAATCAAGACATCGGGGCTTGGAACACAGGTAATGTTACAAGTATGTTGGCCATGTTCAATAATGCTTCCTCCTTCAATCAAGATATCGGCGACTGGGATATCTCGTCTCTGACAGATGCAACTAATATGTTTCGCGTAGTCACACTCTCTAAAAGTAATTACGATAGTTTATTGAGTAAATGGGGTGCCACAAGTAATACTGTACAATCAAATGTTACCTTCGACGGTGGCAACTCAAAGTACTGCTCCTATGACGCGGTGAGTGGCAGAGCCCACCTGACCGATGACGAAGGTTGGTCGATCACTGACGGGGGTCAAGGCGATTCAAATTATTGTAGTAACTCACCCCCTTCCATCACCTCCAACGGTGGAGGTGATACCGCAACTATCAGCGTTGCTGAGAATACTACCGCCGTCACTACCGTCACTGCCGATGACCCCGACAATGGCGACAGCGTTACCTTCTCGATCTCCGGGGGAGCTGACTCCGGTAAATTCTCTATCAATTCATCCTCCGGGGCCCTCACATTCCAGTCAGCACCGGACTATGAAAACCCCACCGACTCGGACTCAAACAATACCTACATTGTCACCGTCCAAGCAAGTGATGGACACGGAGGCACAGACACTCAGGAAATCACCGTAACCGTTACCGATGTAAACGAAGGAAGTGGAAACCACGCTCCGACCATCACCTCCAACGGTGGAGGTGATACCGCAACTATCAGCATGCAGGAGAATGCTACCAATGTTACCACCGTGACCGCCACCGACCCTGATACCGGGGACAACCTGACATACTCAATCGTGGGAGGCGCAGATTCCAATCACTTCACTATCACTTCTGTCACAGCTCATCTGACTTTCAATAGCGCGCCCGACTACGAAAACCCTACCGACTCCGACGCAAACAACACCTATACCGTCACCGTACAAGTCAGCGACGGACATGGAGGCACCGATACACAGACCATCACGGTAACCATCACTGACGTGAACGAATCTGTCGATACCGATAACGACGGGATACCTGACGACACAGATACCGATGATGACAACGACGGCATCCCGGACAGCACGGAATTGGTGGCTCCTGGAGGCGACGGCAACGGCGACGGCGTCCTGGACTCTCTGCAAGAACACGTAGCGACATTATCCAACCCGATCACCCACGCGTACACGACATTGGCCATATCAGGCGGTTGCACCTCCGTCACGGACTACAGTATCCAAAATGGGATACCTGACAGTAACCCTTCACTGCCGCATTACGCATATCCTTTGGGTATGCACCATTTCACATTGCACTGCGCCAATCCCGGGGACACGGCCACGGTCAATATGTACTATGATCGCGGGTACACCAACAACAATTGGAAATACGTCAAATACGATGACACACACGATACCCTGACCGATATTACCGACCATGTCGCATTTTCGACGGTAGATGTAAACGGTGTTACTGTGACTATGATCACTTTGACCTTGCAGGACGGTGATCCGACGGTGGATGAGGACGGAGTGGCAAATGGCACGATCGTCGATCCCTCCGGTGTGGCTCAGGACGACTCAAACGGCACTGGGGGTGGTACCACTGGTGGCTCTGGCGGATCAAGTCTGGGCGGAGGGCAGTTGCCGAATACCAATATCACTACGGTTGGGCATATGGCTCTGGTGTACGGCATACCGACACTCTTGCTGATTGTCGCCTATCTGTTCCTCGCGAAATATGAAGACAGACTCCTTGCGTATTTGACTATCGACAAGCGACTGGATAACCACGACAACGCTGGATTGCTCGTACATGGCGGACACATCTCACAACCTCATATGGCTGTCCCGACCAGCGGTGCCAGATTACAACATGACGTGCGAGACAGTCGCACCTGCATGGAAAAACTGGGTTATTCGGACACTTCGCGCTGATTCGTCAACGTTTGTGTTTTTTAAAAAACATATAGCCGGCGGTGAAAACGGCCACAACCAGTACCGATACGATAGAGATCTCCCGAAGATATCGATGTAGCAGATCTTCGTTGCGTCCAAGGAAATAGCCAAGCAGACTTAATACTGTAACCCAGATACCGGCACCAAGTCCTGTATAAATCGTAAATTTCCACCCGTTCATCTTGGCAAGTCCGGCGGGAAATGAAATATATTGTCGCACGACTGGTATCAATCTCCCGTTGAAAGTGGATATGGGGCCATGATCTTCAAAAAACTTTTCCACACGAAGCAGGTGATGTTCTTTCAAAAACCGCAGTATTACTCGTCTGCCCATACGTTCGGCAAGGAGATAATTGAACCATGAGCCGGCCAAAGAGCCCAGGATGCCAAATACGATCACGAGGTATAGGTTCATCTTTCCTTGATATGCCAGATACCCCGCGGGGATCATGACAACCTCGCTAGGGAATGGTAAAAAAGAGCTTTCCAAAAACATCAATACAAATATTCCGCCGTATCCCAGTGTGCCCACCGCACCGACCAGCGTGGCCACCGCTTTTGAGTAAACGCTCATTTTCGATGTGCTTCATACAATTTAATCAGGTTTGCATTCATTTTGCTCAATGAATCTTTGGACTTATACACAACAACGGATGCGAGAGTTGCTACTATGACAGATCCGAGTATATCAAAAGGGTAGTGAAAGCCCGTATACACCCGGAGTATACCCCCAAACAGCCCCAAAGCGGTCAATGCTACGCCTATCCGTCGCGTTTTCGCGCAATACAGCAATACGAGCGACATCGATAGCATAAATGTGGTGTGATCTGATGGGAACGATGAGTCCGCAGCGTGTGGGGACACGAGTATACCTATTCGATCGACAAAAGGTCGGGGGTGGTAATACAGCCAGCTTATCACTATATTCATCAGTATACCGAGCACTGTCGAGTACACTGCGTAAAGTACGGATTTGCGTGATTCCGCGTGTCGTATCCACAGATATATCAATGAAAGGATGAACACCAACGGCAAAAACTCCGCCAGTACGGTAGCGATTTTGTCGAGAATGGCGTTTTTCCCCGCCAACCCGTTGAGTGCGTTGAAGATTGTGATATTTAGTGTACGAAGCATCTATCGGTATTATACAGTATTTGCCGGCTTGTGGCGCGCACACAGGAATCTGTTTTCGTCCGTAACAAGTCGGGGTTGCACCCCAGGCTTAAACCCCGGACTTGACAAAAGGATCTTATCACCATAGGAATAACTGGCAAGAAAATCTTGCAGTTAATATTATTTTAATCGGAATTTAATGGCCAACTTACCGTATCGTATAAGCGTTTGTGAGTGCCCGTCGCTCTGGAGCGCACATTCCGTGGACTCCGCGTATTCCTTGCAGACATGGTCTTTATCGATATTTTGTGGTGACGGCGGACGATATAACGTACCTGAGCATAGGTGCAGAGCATGTTGCCGTGTCGTTGGGCGTATATTGAGAAAATGTCACTAAGCAGGCTCGATCGCGGCACTCAGTATGCAGTGAGAACTGTAATTACGCGATATTTGTATATGTCGTATACGCTCTATTTTGCATATTTGACCGAGCCGATATCTTACCAACTATACCTACTACGACAGCGTTTCAACCCAATCAGTGGGTTCGAAGACTGGGTCCCAACCCCGACTTTGAATACTCTACCGGAATCGGAATTGGCATTTGCACACGCACCTATAATAAGGGACGCGACGGTTTGAAAGATGGTGGTGCAGCTGAACTTTGAACAAGCGAAATTTGTTTAGCAAGTACTATGACCGTAAGGACGTGGAATAAGTTTCGTTCGATCCTTTGTCAGTAAAGATGTAGAGAACTTCATTTCCGTAGATTCTTCAGTACAGTTTCTGGGTCTGCGTTTATCAATATCAGCGATCTTTCAATTTTAAACCCCATCTTTTTGTACAATGAGAGGGGAAACCCGTTTTTACTGAAGGTAACTGCATCAAGATTCGTAATTTTGTATTTCTCAAGGGCCTTGTCTATGCATGCCTGCAGGAGGTGATTGCCAATCTTTTGTCGTTGGTAATTGAAATCAACGAAAAGTTCACCATCTACAAGATGATTACCGTCCCACCATGGCTTGATCCCAGCCACGAAACCCCCAACTATGACATCGTCAACAGTTGCGACAAAACACATGTCTGGTTGTTTGGTAAACCAGTACGACATCAATTCATATGCCGAACTCTCATCCCAATTTTCGCCTATATCAACTTTATCGTAAACATCCTTGTACAAGAGGGCTACTTCCGTTAAATCGGCTTTTTTCATTTGTCGTATTTTGAATTTGTTCCGAGACATGTGTCATTATAGAATATAGTATCAACGATATAAAGTTTCGATTTGGTATTCTTAAAAATGAAAGAACCTGTTTCGTGAGTCATTCAAAAGAGAAAGTCAAAAAACTACCTATAAGCGAATTTCTGCATAGTCTGCAACTTGCTCCACGCTTGGTAGTGGAGTTAGTAGTGTTGAACCCTAAGCACCAAGTGTTGCTAAAAAAGAGAAAATACGAGCCCTACATAGGGTATTGGCATATACCTGGTGGGTTTTTACTGAAAAATGAGACGATAGATAAATGTATAGGGCGGCTACTGGAAGAAGAGATCGATAACGAAGGTAAGATCGATAGCCGAGACTTTGTTTTCGTACAGTTGACGGAAGACCCGGCGAGCGATTTCAGAGGACATTTGTTGCATTACATCGTGCTATACAAAGGAAATACATTCGTATCCAACACTGAGAATCTACGTTTCTTCTCAGAGTGCCACACGACACAATACCCTACCATGCAACGATGATCTACAGTACGTTGGAGAAAATACTTTGACGTAGAGTAATATCCGGAGATATTTACATCACGCCTTAGCCGATACCCCGGCCGCAGGTCGACTACGGGTGCTGTCGCAGACAAAGTAGGCCCCGGGCATTATGGCGGAGGGGACAGGATTCGAACCTGCGGTACAGTTTCCTGCACACTCACTTTCCAGGCGAGCACTTTCGACCACTCAGTCACCCCTCCACACCACGGATTATACAGCACTGCGGGTGAATTTTCCGCAACAATCATCCAAATCGTGCAACAAGAGATCTGCAACAGCGAAAAGTGTATATCGCAAGCATGCTATTTGTCGGTCGGTGTCTGCGTCGAAGCATCCGAGCTTTTATCCGCATCCTTGCTCGGTTTGAGCAATTCCCCGACCTTCACGTCGATCTCGATCTTGTTTGCATTGTTTGGGAAATACCACAATTTTCTCGGGAACCATGACGGGCTAAACTCAGCATCCGGTTCCGCAGACAAAAACGCCAGTGATTTCAGGTACTCCACACCTCTGTCCTAACTTACACCCGCCAATTCCTCTCGTATCACTTGTCGATCCACGACAGGTTGCAATTCGCCCGTTATGGAATATTTCACCTTCACGACGCCGTCCCTCACGCTCTCCAATACCATCTTCGCATCGATCCCCTGCGACAAGTCCCAACTGAAACCCTCGGACGATTGCGAACCCAACGAGTCGATATATTCCTGTACCAATTTATCTCGCTGATCCAGCAAATCTCGTTCGTTGTAAAATAAAGCCGAACTCTTGGTGGATATATCCACGTTCACCACGTCTGCTTCGGCGCCGACCTGCTTGTCTGTCGATACGTCGCCGTCCAACGTATGTTTCACAGTTTCCGCCACCAATACCCAACCGTCTCTTTCCTTCTCACGGATCTTCGCATCGGCCTCATCAAAAGCGGATTTTTGCAAATCCTTGGCCAATTTGTCGATATCGTCTTGAGCGACAGCTTTGAATTCTCTTTTTTCCCCTCCCGCAAAGGAAACATATGCTTTGGCGCTGTTGAACTGATCAAAGCCCTCTATCGTGAAATGCGTACCGGCCGGGACATTGTACTCGTCGCCGATGTCGACAGCTTCCACACTGATCGTCTCGGATTGACCTGGTTGTACCACGTACGTATTCACCGTCTTGTATTGATAACCGCCCTCGTTGGCGATCACTGTCGTACCGGCCGGGACGGTGATCGGGTCGGCTCCATCTTGGTAGACTCTGATACTGCCGGTGGCTTTTTGTCCATCCACACCTGTACCCGTGGTCGGCGCCGTACCGGATCGGCTCAATTCAACTACCTCTTCCCGTACCCGAATTTTTTTATTTACCATGTCCATGCTTTGCACAGATTTATCGCCCGTGAATTCTTGCGAGATATCTATTTTGTATCCGGACACTTGCAAGGATACATGTGCTTTCGGCATCAGGATGTACGCCAGGTACCCAGCCACGGATAAAGTCACGATTGCAAATATCAACAACTTGGTAAGCAACCTTTTGTTGAATATCTTGCCAAAGCGTGCCATATCGGGGATGGGGAATTTACGGATCGAATGGCGTGCAACCAGCGATGAAGATGTGAGATGCTCGCCACCCTGCTCGCTGACGCCGTCGTTTGGCATATGAGTATTTTTTGTCATGCGAGTACCGGAAAAATCCATATCGAGCAATGAAGCTTGATCGTCGCGTCCCGCCGGAGCCAGATCTATCTCCACGGAACCCTCGCGAACCACTTTGGGTTCTATGTCCTCGGATTTCCCGTGCTGGATCGCTTTGGCCTTCCGGATGGCCTCTTCTACCTTGTCTTGGAAATCGTGATGATCATTGTGTCCGGTCAACCTGATAGATCGTTCCAATTCCTTTGAGCCGATGAATTCATTCTCAGGATCCTCAGTATCCGATTCGCTCTCTGCAGTCGATGTCGCAGCGTTTTCCGCAGAATTATCCGTCATACTTTGAGGAATGGCGGTTTTTTGGGATTGATCAACCCCTTTGAGTTTGGCCTTCCTTTCCTCCCCCAACCTTTTGTTGAGATTTGCAGCTTTCGTCCACAAATCCTCCGGGACGGAGTCAGTACCGTCGTAGGTGATCACGCCCTCTTCTTCGGCAAGCGATTTGCCGATATTGTTGTGAACGATCTGAAAAACGACCGGTGTATTGGCAAGGACCGCTGATTTTTGTATAAAACGGATAGTCACCGGACTTACCAGAAGGTCATGTTCACCCGTGAATGTCAACAATACCGCTTCTCCATCGGATTCCTCTATGAAACGGACCACGTCCGTCAACTCTGTGTCGGTTTTGACTATAAATTTGCGAAATTTCATAAATTGTCCCGGTTGTAAATATCGGGTGAGTACATCTTATCATATAAATAGATCGCCAGCGCCGCGGGTGTGATGAAGAATATGGAATCCAGTTTACCGGACTCATCCACTACGTTGCGCAATTGCGACGTATTGAAGTAATGAACTTTGGGGATATTTACAAATGGTAACAGTCGTTTCCACGGGTATTCCAAAATTTGTTTCCGTATATTTGGCAAACTCGCTCCGCCACCGCATAGATAAATTGTATCCGGCAGGATGTCTACATCCTGGACTTCTTCCAAAGCCGATTGCAAAAGGTTCAACCATATATTTGTCACCTCCGTGACTATGGTGGACAGTTCCCGTTGGACTTTCTTCACGACCTTGCCTTCCGCAAATTTCAGTTTCCTCAATTCCGCATGCCTATAATCTATATTCATCCGTCTTGCGATCTCTTTGGTGAAAACACGTCCGCCAAAAGCAAACATCTGCGTGTCCATGACGCTACCATTGTCCACTACGGCAATATCTGTCGTCCCACCACCTATATCCACGAATATCGCGGAGAAATCAGGCTGTCGTGCTCCGTCAAACGCCCTGGCTACGGCAAATGGTTGAGCCACAATCCCCAAAATGGGAATACCAAGTTCATCAGCAAGAGTCCGCAAGGCCTCTACATATGTTTTGGGTGCAAAAGAGGCATAAAAAACAAGTTTCACATCTTTTCCAGCATATCCTTCCATTTTTTCCACGTTGATTCCACCGACTTGAATGCCAGTCAGAGTCACATGCAGTATTTCAATGTCTTCGACAGACAGTCCAGTACGTGATGACAGGTCTTCTTTACCACTCTGCAGTATCTGGTCGTGAATTTTTCGGATAAGGTTATCTTGCTCCTTCTTCGTGATCACTTTGTCGACGTCACCCACACGGTCGTAATTCACAATGATAGATACACCTTGTATATATTCGCCGGCAAGTCCCAAAACCATCCCATCGATCGCAGAATAATCGTTTGATCCGATCACTTCATGTATAGCTAATCGTATATTATCCAATACCATACCTAAATCACGTATAACGCCCTTGTTCATAGCCTTTTCCTGTTGTTGAACAATAGAGACATCTTTTACTATGATTTGTGAATCGTCCATACCGAAACGCAATACTTTCAGATATTCAGTACCGATATCTACCGATAGATACTCTGGTTTATCTTGGGCTTCTGATATACCAACCAACCCTTGTCTTTTTGCCAGATCAGCGGAGAATTTATCAAGTGATTTTTTGAGTTTTGGCAGTTTCCACATATTGGCACAGTATAACATACTTGGTTAAATACTTGCATCTCGAGTGTACAGTGTGTATATTGTTACTATTAACTGCTTCGTATCTTAATTGGAGAATATAAAAATGTATCTGCGGAGGAAAAGAATCGTATTCATAGGCATAGTCTTCTTGATGCTCGTCCTGATGGGGGCTACTGCGTTTGTTTTGTACCGTGTCACCAGACAGAGGCCAGAAGAAACCGTAGCGCCTACCGATTCCAGTGCCCATATCGGCGAAGAGGTCACAAACACATTGGAATGCGGTCCTTATCTTATCGACGTATATACTGAAGCGAGCCCGAAAATAAATGTATTGCAGAAGTTGGGACAAACAAATAGCCTTACACGATTCACTACAACTACCAAATTCCGGTATCGAGATGCAGGCTATGATGCAAATGGGAATCCGTACTGGATGCCCTATAGAAGAGACCATCCCGAGGCTACATCTTGGTTAACTTGCCAAGCTATACAGCAAGCTAATCCAGATATTAAAGAAGGAGATCCTTTTTCAGTTAATTTTAATGGTCAAACGATCAGTGGAACCTATGATCCAGCACAATGTCGAGGATATCTCAACGGTTCTCAACAAACACCAACAGCTACTGAAAACTTTGCATTCAGAGTGTATCGTCCACACTGCGAAGGACCATACGACAAAAACTTAGTAGTATATGTTGCCGATAACAAAGTAGTTAAACCCGGTACAGCAGGTGCTAAAGCAGTCATCATCAGTCCGACCGAAACCCCTCCTGATAGCCAATATTGGCTTGGCGGGTTGAATGGCAAAGGACAGGAAATTTGGCAACAATGGTGGATTGAACATAAAGATGAGGTTAAAGACGTGTCGCCACAGGGTCTATGGAATTTCTGGTTATCTCATAAAGAAGACAGGAAAACCACGAAAGGTGTAGCATGTACTGGTTTGGATGACTATTGTCCAAATGCTATGTCTTGTGATGAAGCAGGTAGTTCGACCGATCAAGATGACAAACAAGATGTAACAATCACTATGCCTCACTACAATGCCGCCGCTTTCAAATACGATTCACGATATGCAAACAGCCCAATTTGGACAAATAGTTCGCAATCACTATCAGTTACAACTCCTTTTCAGGTGGACAAAAAGGGAAAGGTTTGCGGTACAGTTCAACATGACGTAGTCCTCAATGGTTATATCAACACATCCAATGGCGCAATCGCTTTTTGTAAACAACTCATTGCTGATCCCAAATTCAAGGGGACCAGAGCTCAATCTGGTCCTAAAACTCGTAGCGGTGATACTGATACCGGATTAGTTGTATATACGGCAAATGCACAATCAGGATATGCGTGTAATGCCGGTGAAGGTAAGACTCCAGTGTGTGGCGACGGTAAGAAAGAAGGGGGTGAACAATGCGAAAAAGGAGACACGAAATATCCGGCCGATGACTGTACCGTAACTACAGGTGACAGTTGTCAATACTGTGATATCAAAGGTGGGACATGCAGTATCAAAACTAAAAAACAAAAGCCTGAACCCAAATGTGGGGACGGTGTTGTGCAAAAAGACAAAGGTGAGCAATGCGATTATGCTGATACAGCTACCGACGCATTACCGACTTCGTGTACTCCGACTGTAAACGAGCCTTCATGTCAGATTTGTACGAAAGAATGCAAGATTGAGACACTTACGTATCAGGCTCAATGTGGCGAGGAAGGGTATGCTTACGATCACGAGGCCGGGACATGCAATTACGGTATCGATTCCATGCCAAAGGATTCATGCGATCCATCTGGCAGTGCCCAAGGGTGTGATTATTGTAGTAGTAGCTGTACGATCAAACATGTTGACTCTCCGATAGACAGTACACCAAATCAAGAAAGTCAAGAGAGTTTGAATACAAACAGCACGACACCCGACACCGGGATCCTAGACGGAGTTTACGCAAAACTTATTGTCGGTATCATACTACTCGGCGCCGGCGGAGTCGTACTGTACTCAAGCTGGAGGCCTTCTACGAAAATCGACAGAAAAATTTGAAATATCGCTACAATCAAATTGCATCAACATTATAGAAAACTCGGTGTAAAACTAACATGAGTTTCGATGATTATGCGAAATGAAAATGAATTGAATTCATTGGAGGGGGGGGAGTTATCTGACAACCTGGATAAAATTTTGAGGTCTATTGAAACGAAATACACCGATCCAGCAAAGAAGTATACAGGCGGTGTGGATTTCGTAGGGCGGCATTACCACCGTGACTCATTGGCCAAGGAAAGAGTACGAGCTAAAAGGAGAATACGACGCCAGGCCCTACGTGAGTTTGTACAGCGTTACGATGATCTACGCAGTGGTAGCCCTGAGGAAGATGACATTGAATAAGCACTTACTTTGTCTCCGTGAACCACGGATTTCAGGGATTGTGGCTCGCCCCCATTCTCTGCCAAAACTTGTTTCACTGCCCATATCACGGATCCCCTACTCAAGATGGGAGTAATCCGTCAAACCTTCTGTCGTAGTGAGAGGTTTGTAATGAGAGAATTCTGACAGAGCCGTCCTCATTCACAGGTCGATTACAGACAAAGTCGGATAATGAGACAGTTTTCAGACGTCGGTGCGGTAGCGTAACCTCGACCAAGTAGTGCGTCTCAAGCCGGATACTGATGAAGTAGGTACATGGTGTCCGAGGCGTCAATTGCAGTAGTCGCCACCTCCGGCACCACCCTGCGACTACAGCTGAAAGTTTAATACATTCAATTCTAATCCCGATCGCACCAAGTCAGGTTTCAACCCCGACCTTGAACGCCCCATTGCAATCGGAATTGTAATTTACGCCGTAAGGTTGTGAGAGAGTCATCATATTGCTTATAACGCATTGACTGCCCCAACCGTCAGGTCGGGAGAAAGCCTTCGTCCGACTGCCGCGTCTGAGGACGCCTGCGCGCTAAGGCCGGCGACCTGGCCGTGGAAGGTCTCAAACCGCTACTTGATAGCAACCTTGTCGGTTGCGTAAAACCTTTTACGCTTCTTGTTCAACGCCATCTCCGTGAAGGCGTGCACCTTCGGTATAAACCCGAAGGTCAGCATATTCACAGTGATCAAGACAATCTCCACGATGTCCCAAACATGCCTCCACCACGGCCAACCACCGGGCGGAGGACTAATCTTTCTCCTAATAATATAAATCGGTATATTGAAGAACATCAGTCCCGTCATGATAATGCGCATCAATTGCACGAGATTGTATGACTCGGCGCTGTACCGGTATTCGGGACTGAGCCATTGTAAGATGGGTAGAGCAAACGTGATCGAAAACACCACGGTCAAAAAAATAACTTGATTGTAAAACAAGACCGCCGCCATACCGATCTTCGATGCATGTGAAATCTTTTTAAAAGAAGAGTACATCCCGGCAAATGTGATCGGAAATACCACAATACCCCACCCCCAACGCAGTTGTTGTTTATAAAGCGACTTGTACGTCAGAAGTCGTGTCTTATTCTCCACTGCATCATTGCAGGTAGGTATGTACACCTCTTCCCCTGCAAAATCCCCATGAAAATGAAGTTTGGCGGCCCAATAAAAATACGTATCGTCCACCCCGACCTCCGGGTCCCAAAAACCTATATCCCTGACTGTTTGCAAATTTACCACATACGCCGACCAAGTATCCCGAAATTCCCGCATCACAACCCATGAGTGAAAGATCGCCAACGTCAAAGTCAATGAAAAAATCCGCACGATCGGCGGAACCCTCCATATATTGTTGTTAAACGTATGCACTGCCGTGCAATAAAACCTACGCAACCGGACCTCGGGAGGAGTCTCAAAATACCGTACGGCTATCGCGGAGAGATACTTCTCGTGTGGCCTGAGATCATTGTCGTTGGTGATCAACAAATAGTCCGACAGATCCTCTCCCCTTTGGTTCACAATATCTACGAATTTCCGTGTCGCCCAATTGATATTCGCACCTTTGACGCCCACCGCTTCACCTTCCACTCCATGAGGGTGGATTATGGTGATCATCTCTCGAAACCTAGTATGGTATTTCTCATAGAGTTTCCGTACGGTCGGCAGGCTGTCGTCCGTGAAAGGTTCCTCCAAAGCGAATACCACTGAGATCTTATCTGCGCCGATATCCTGCTTGGACCATGCTTCGATGCTCGGTTCCACTGTCTCCATACCTTCCTTAACCATCGGGAAGATCAACACAAACTTCAGATCGTGTAAATCTTCATCCCGCAATTTCGCCATAAAATCAGTTGCCATATCCCGTTTATATCGAAAGTATCCGATGATCAACCCTTGTAAAAAGCGCAATGCTCTATACCCCCAAAATACCACCAAAAAAGCGATATATACCACAACCACAAGGTAGATATGCAACAAAGCACCGATGACCGGCAAAAGTATGAAAAACCAGATAATAAGCCCGGGAAGTATCTCGAATATGCGAGTGTACCATCGCGGGACCTCTACGGGGTAGCCGTTTCTATAGCCCGACCGTACCACTTCGTCCCGTGCCGGCAAGATTTTGGCGCGTATAATCTTCATACCCATACGCATTATTCTATCACAGATACACTATACTGTAGCCACAAGTATCATAGGTTCGCGTTCGGTCTTCTTTAATATGAACTTTCTCAAAGCCTTCTCTATTTTCTCGGACAACTCTCGCGTATCTTTGCGTTTGCCTTTGGATCTTGCCAACCATTCTCCATGGATCTGTACGACCTGTTTGCCTATCTCGTCGAAAAGCGGTTTGGAAGCTTTGTTATACACAAAACCTCTGGACACCAATCTAGGCTTGCCGATCAATGCCTTGCCTTTGGAACTTAAATTCAGTATTACCACGACCATCCCGTATTGCGACAACTGTTCTCTGTCGTGTAGCACCACCTTACCGATGTCACCGATACCCAATCCGTCAATCAGGATCGGGTCCGCTTCAATTTCTTTGACTTTCCTCCACGAATTACCGGCGTATTCCCAGACCCAGCCGTCCTGAGTCAGGTAGACATCCTCTGGTTTAGCGCCCCACGAGATCAAGTTTTTCTTGTTTTTATAACGCATCGTGAGATTACCGTGTATTGGCATCACTGCCTTCGGTTGTATCAATTGATACATGATCCGCATATCTTCCACCAAACCGTGCCCGCTTGAGTGAATCCCGGGTGTGTCGCTTTGTATCAATTCCACTCCGTGACGCAAAAGTCTGTCGGTCATTTTTGCGATTTGCGAAACATTGTCGGGGATCTCCGACGCAGACATGACGATGGTATCAGTCTTTTTCAGTTTGAAATACTTATGTTCGTCGAGTGAAATCCGGTTGAGTGCTGCATATCTTTCACCTTGCGAACCGGTGCAGATGTACAGAATCTTGTTGTCCGGGTAACTTGGTAATTTCTCCTCCGGCAGGATGAGCCCATCGGGGATATTGATATAGCCCAATTCCTGCGCGATACGCAATGAAGTATGCAAACTACGTCCGGATACGAAGACCTTGCGGTTGAGACGTAGCGCTATTTTTACTGTGGAGTAAATACGGGACACGAGGCTTGAAAACATGGAAACGACTATCCGCCCTTGCTTTTCCTTCAGTATGTTTTCCAGGTTTTGTTCCACCTCCGTTTCCGACAAGACCTTACCTTGTCTAGCCGAATTGGTACTTTCCATCAACGCCAGATCGACCTTGCCGCGCAAAGCCTTCAATGCCGTATAATCTGTCTGTGGCTCGTTGGCAGGTTGCAAATCTATCTTGTAGTCACCGGAGAAAAATACATTGGCGTCCGGGGTTTCCACGAAGATCGAATACGCATTTGGTATGCTATGTGTGACGCCGATAAACTTCGCTTTCATAGTTCCAAATTGCACCTCCTCATTTCTATTGACCTTTACCAACTTGACCTTATCCTCTATTTTCGCTTCTTTCAACCTTTCCTTGACCAATGCCAACGCGAATTCCCCTCCGTATATCGGGGGGAAATCCAACTCCGGTAAAAGATAAACCAAGCCTCCCGTATGGTCCAGATGCCCGTGCGTTAGCAGGACACCTCGTACTTTTCGCTTGTTTTTCTTGAGATAGTGGAAATTCGGTATCAGATAATCGATACCCAGATGTTCCGCCTCGGGAAATGTGAATCCGTAATCTACGACTAGGATATCGTTTCCAAATTGGATAATATTGCTGTTTTGTCCGACGGTTTCCGTGCCACCAAGAGTGATGACTTCCGTCTTTTTGTTTTTTTTTGACGCCCTTCTCGGTGAATTGCGCTTCGCACCGGCGCGTCTGTGAGTATTTCGCCTGGGGCGATAAATAGTTTTTTCCATTTCATTTGTTTATATACAATTTAATATCGAAGTTTTCATATGAACAATAGGTGGCGATATAGCGGAGGGATCGCATAATGCTCTCAAGGGAAACTTCTTAACCTGAAAGGATACATATCATCTTTCACCATTATACCACAAGTCCGTTAAGTGCTATAATTCCCCAACTTCATGCAATGGTGCGAGTTCATGGAGTGCAATTTGAATTTATATATTAATCGCTCATATTATGGGGGAAAGTACACAAAAATCCATCGGGGAAGCGTTGCCAAAAGCGTTTGATTCTCAGAAGCAAGAGGTCAATATCTATGCAGAATGGGAAAAACGGAAGTTTTTTTCGCCGGAAACTGTTGCCGACCTTCTGAAAAAGCAAGGTCGAGAAGTGAAGCACTCATTTACGATTACATTACCACCTCCCAACGCCAACGACGATCTGCATCTGGGACATATGGCGGGTTATGCTTATCATGACGCTTTTGGTCGGTTTTACAGGATGAGTGGACACCCCACATTGCTTTTACCTGGCAAGGATCACGCGGGTATACAGACGGAAGCGGTATTTGTACGCGTATTGGCAAGGCAAGGAATTGATAAATGGGAGATCGGCCGTGACGAGTTCAACAAACGATGTTACGAATACTCAACAAATGCCGCGAAAATTGCACAAGCCCAGGAAAAGCGAATAGGTTTGTCAGCCGACTGGGATAGGGAATTTTTCACACTTGACCCTAGATTGACCGAGGTTATCTATAAGACATTTGAGGATATGTACGCCGATGGATTGATCTACAGGGGGAAATACATCATCAACCAATGTCCGCATTGCAGGACGGCGCTGGCGGATATCGACACGGAACATAAGGAAATGCGTGGAATTTTTGCATATATCCTATACCCGTTTGCCGACGAAGCCGACAATGACCGTGCGGAGGAAGTATTGGGCCATCGAGGTGTCATGGTGGCCACCACCAGGCCGGAGACAATGTTGGGAGATACCGCCATTGCAGTTCACCCCGAAGACGAACGGTATCGAGATTTTATCGGTAAAAAGGTGATCATACCTATTGCCAAAAGAGAGATCCCAATCATCACCAGCGAGGAAATCGATATGTCCACAGGTACGGGGGCGTTGAAGGTTACTCCCGCTCATTCGCCGATAGATTTTGAGATCAGGAACAAGCATAATGAAGAAAATCCGGACAGTCCTATCGACATACTCAATGTGATCGACGAGACCGGTAAAATGACCGGTGATATCCCCGAAAGATTCAAAGGTATGGGCACTATCGAATGCTCCAAAGCGTTGGTCCAAGAGTTGGATAAAGCGGGCTTACTGGAGAAAATCGAGAATATCAAGCACGATGTCAGCGTATGTGAACGTTGCGATACGCCGATCGAACCGATCGTATCCAACCAATGGTTTGTAGATGTGAAACCTCTGGCCAAGCGCGCTTTGGAAGAATTGGACAAGGGCTCGGTCAAAGTGATCCCCAAAGGGCAACAGAACGCATTGAAGCATTTTTATGAAAATATTATCCCGTGGTGTATATCACGCCAACTATGGTGGGGGCATAGAATTCCGGTATGGTACAGCGGAGGGCGTGATTTGCATGACTGGCTCAATGATCATCCGGGCAGTACGGTGGAGGATTACGAAAAAGAAACCGGCAACAAAGTGCAAGGGACGGGCAAAGTCCTGGTCTCAGATGAGAAACCCGAGACTGATCCCGACTGGCAAGGAAAGCCTGAGGATCTTTTGCTGGAGCCTGAGTCGGATGTGTTTGATACTTGGTTTAGTTCGGGTCAATGGCCGTTTTCCACGTTGGGTGGCCCGGATGGTGAAGATTTCAAGAAGTACTTCCCGACTCAATATATGATACACGCCAGGGATATTCTTTTTTGGTGGTCGGCGCGAATGATCATGTTTTCTTTGTATAGGACGGGGCAGGTGCCTTTCAACACCGTACTACTTACCGGGCTTATCTTCGGTACTGACGGTAAGAAAATGTCCAAGTCTCGTGAGAACGGTATTCCGCCGAAAGAGATTTTGTCTAAATACGGGGCCGATGCTTTGAGGCTTTGGTACTACACCGATGCGTTGCCGGGTGCCAATGCTCCGTTGCAAGAAGATAAAATCAAGGGCAATAGGCATTTTGTCAACAAGATCTGGAATGCGAGCAGGTTTGTCCTGATGAATATTTATCCGGATGAGGTGCCGGCTATTGCGGATGAGTTGGATAATTTGCAATCGGTCTGGCAGGGTACCTCGGCTGATAGCGATGCGGATGATCGTATGGCTCAGCAAAAACGGTTTCATCAAAATATGATGACTCATTACAAGGAGAACAGATTGCATTTGGTCGCGAACGGCGTGCGTGAGCATTTTTGGGGCGTGTTTGCCGATAAATGGATTGAGGATGTCAAAAACGAGATTCAGGGCAAATCGATAGGCGATCCGCAGAGGGTTAAGGTTCTGTCGGAGCTTCTTTTCTTGTTAATGCAAAATCTCAAGGTCATGCATCCTTTGGTGCCGTTTGTGACGGAATCGGTATGGCGTGAGTTTGCCGGTGCGGGTATCATTGCTGATGATCGCTGGCTGATTGTCGAGGATTTGGAAGCGTAAGCCTGGGTTCCTACCCGGGGTTGGTACCCACCCTTTGGGATTACGGCCTGTCGCCACAAGGGTTTACAGCACGAAACCCGTGATTTCGCGAATACCTGAGAATCACTGATGTTTCGCCATATCCCACCTCCGTACCGTGACCCCGGCTTTTTCGCGCAACTCTTACCAATGGTGGCGTGACATAGCTTTTGGCAGTTTTTCTACCTCGTCGTGTTGTGCCCATACTGTGATAGAGCCACTGTCGCATGTTTTACCCTCGCCCCGCGGTCGGTGTAAGACCTGAGGGTTACCACCACGGGTCTATCTTTCACGACTGCCGGTAATGAAAAACACCTATTGTCATTGGCAAAATGCCACCGCACAGCTCTCGATCTACGCTTAGAAAACCAA
>JALWDW010000045.1 GCA_027036675.1 Candidatus Dojkabacteria bacterium | reverse complement strand
AATTGATACTGGTACTCCGACTATGCCCCACAATTCAGGACAATCTACACCACAGTCGGAGGGTTCCGTAGACGGGCAGTCGGCATTCACCGATACCGTACAGTCTGTCAAGTTGCCACAGACTAAGCCGGTTGTCGCACCTGCGACTAAGGACGCCGGCGTCGTTGCAGAAGGCGTCGAGGAAGAGGATGAGGAAGATATAGGTGCCGATCATATGGCTCAATTGGTGGACGCCGTGCAACAAGCTCAGGAGGACGACCAAAAAAACAAGAAATTTGGTTTCCTGGATAGGAAGCCCGATGCTAGTGATCACGATTCGGCCCCAACCGCATAAATCCTCTTCGGGACAGATTTCCTTGGGGGTAATGTAGCATTTGTGTTGTTGCCAGTGATTACTCTCTCTCAGGTCTGGCAATCTTCTTCTAAGTCTGCTAAAATCAACTCGATGGACAACGAACAAGATTATTACAATATACTTGGCGTCTCAAAGGACGCATCACAGAAGGAGATCAAAAAGGCTTATCGTAGGTTAGCCAAGGAGTGGCACCCGGATCGCAGTTCCGCCCCCGATGCGGAAGAGAAGTTCAAACAAATTTCAGAAGCGTACGAAGTCTTGTCTGACGAAAAGAAAAGAAGGGCTTACGATCAGTTCGGTAAAGCTGGTGTTGGAGGCGGTGCCGGAGGCTTCGGCGGTTTTGGTGGCTTTGGTGACGGGCCTGTGGATATGGGTGATTTAGGCGATATCCTAGGCTCAATATTTGGTGGAGGATTTGGAGGATTCACTGGTTCCATGTCGGGCTTTGGCGGTGCATCCGCGGCCCGGAGAGGTCGCGATCTGCGATACCGTATGAAGCTGAATTTCATGGATGCCATCAAGGGTGGTGAATACAAATTAAATGTCAAAAAAGAGGTGCGATGCGAGGCATGTGAAGGCACCGGAGCAAAAGACAAAAAATTAAAAAAATGTACTGATTGCGGCGGCAGCGGACAGGTAAGACGTGTGCAAAACAGTATATTCGGGCAGATGGCGGTAGTACAACCTTGTCCCGTATGCAAGGGTCGCGGGCAAATCCCGGAAGAGAAATGTCCAGATTGCCATGGTGCCGGAGTGATTGAGGAAGAAGAGTCGGTAAATATCAATGTGCCGGCTGGCGCGTACGACGGTATGATCTTGCGATTTCGAGGTGGCGGTCATGCAGGTTCAAACGGAGGTACGGTGGGTGATCTTTACGTAGAACTGGAGGTTGAGCCTCATGAGAAATTTGAGAGACGCGGGAATAATATATTTTCGCAAATAATGATTTCGCCTGCCGAGGCGGTTTTGGGTACGATAAAGGATGTAGATACTGTGCAAGGGTCGGTGAAATTGAAAATCCCGGCGGGGACGCAACCGGACAGCACGTTTCGTATCAAGGGCAAGGGAGCGCAGGATGTCCGAGGCAGAGGTATGGGCGATCATTATGTAGTGGTAAGCGTGGAAATTCCGAGAAAAGTTTCCAAGGAAGAACGAGCGTTGTGGGAGAAGCTTTTGCCCTGAGTATGGGGGCACACTGCATGCAGGTCGGGGGACTGTAGTTGCGACCGCAGGTCGGGGTGAACCTGGTTGCGATCGTGGATGTGATCGCGGATATGGTTCTCACGCTACCAGTATTTTCCCCGACCGTCAGGTCGGTGGTTGTAGATAGGGTTCTTCCGAATCGTCGAGAATACTCGTTACTTCGGGTTCCGTTTCTGGCGAGATAGCAAAACAATACGTATGTTGTAGCGGTATATGTGTATTTCCTAGGTTTCACCAGACACTCTGGCTGAGCATCGTCGCTAATGCGTTTGGGAATGATGCACAAGTGCGGGCGACACGGGAGTTGAATACCCGATGTCTTTGCCGTAGGGCGTGGGTAGAGTCTTTGTGGCTCTGCGAGGCGGCTCCGCCCGGGGGAGTTTCTTCTGGGCGGATGAAAAGTTAATGAAGTTTTCACACTGCGTGCAGGTTGTGGGACTGTAGTTGCGACCGCAGGTGAAAACTTAGCCCTCGTCCCCTGCCAGATCGTGACTCGCCGATGCTTGTATGTTGCCGGCGGGGCCCGGTTGCGACCGCGGATGAAAACTTAATGAAAATTTAGCCCTCGTTCCCTGCCGGATCGTGAGTCACCGGTGCTTGTATGTTGCCGGCGGGGCCGGTTGCGACCGCGGATGAAAATTTAATGAAAATTTCACCTTAGGTGGGGCGCCCACCACCCGTGGGCGTTTACCTGTGGCATGGGTAGAGCCTTTACGCCCCTGCGCGCTGGCTCCGCCGGGGGAGGCTTGCTTCACGGATGAAAAGTTAATGAGGTTTTCACACTGTGTGCAGGTTGTGGGGGCTGTAGTTGCGACCGCAGGTGAAAACTTAATGAAAACCTCACATCCGGTGTGAAGGGTCAGCAGTGGCCGTCTGCAATCGTAGTTGCGACCGCGGGGCGGGGCGAACCTCCGTCATTGGCTCTGTCATTGGGATAGTCCGATATTGGCGAAACAGTGTATTGCCATCAATTCCCGTGCGACCGGCATCGGCCAAAAGGTCCCTTAAAGCCCATTGTCATGGCACGGAAGGTATATCTGCCGAACATCCGGGTTTTTTGACACCCCAACCGAAATCACGGATTTCAGGCCATGCAGCCTGTGGCGACAGGATTTTGTTTCAAAGGGTGGGTTCCAACCCCGGGTCTGAAGCCCGGCTTCGTACGGCCCCAAATTTCATGCTATTATATAACCGATGAAATTGGCAAAGAGGATAAAACACAGAATCTCAATCATTTGGAGGACATCCAAATTCCTATACGCACTGAATTTTAAGGTCGCTGCGATCAAGGATATCTCGTTTCTGATCACAACCGTGCTAAACATCGTGCAAATTGGGGTACTGGGAAAATTCATCGATGCGACAGCCACCGTATTGACCGAGCATCAAGCCCTTTCCTTGAAGGACTATTTTTTGACCCAATCCTTTGAGACACTTGCGATCCTGACGGCGTTGGTAGTCACTACGAGAAGCCTGAAACGTGTGTACAAATACTACAGCGACGCTTTGATGTTCGAGATATATTATCGACCGGATACGGTTATCATCGACAAACTTGCACATCTCAACCTGCAAGAAGTGGAGGATGCCGAATTCCAAAATTTGTTGACCTATGTTCCCCTATTCTCGATACACCGCTTGGTCACGACACATGATACGGCCATCCATATCGTGCAACATTTGATCAGATTTGTCATGTCTATCTCGATGCTCTATGTTCATTTCGGACCGATCGTTTTCGTTATCCCGCTCCTGGCAATACCCGAACCGATTACCCAGTATTACAGGGCTCGCCAGATGGAGCAATTCAAGACAAAAGAAGTGCATAATATGAAATTGGTGGATTACCTGTTGAATACGATCATGTTTATCCCGAATTTTGCGGAACTGCGTATTAACCGTGTTTTCAATAAACTCAGGACACGTTTTGAGAATACAAATAGGAAATACTACAACAAATTAAAGACCCTCTATCAGCACTACTACATCGATCAAAACTTCTTTTCGATATTCGATTACCTGATGTTGATGGGGTTCGTGCTTTTCATGCTTCTCAAAGCCATCAGCAAACAACTGACCATCGGTACGTTCAAGGCCCAATACGATTATGCCCAGACCGTCCACAACGCCTCTTACAATATTTTCGACGGTGTGGAACAGCTTTTTAACAACACTCATTATGTCGAGAAATTCTTCGAGTTACTGGATTATCAAGGATTCGGAGATGTGGAAGACAGCAGCGGTCGACTGCCAAAAGGCACGCCGGTGGTTGAGGCCACCGACCTGGTCTTCAGATATCACGGCGAGAAGACAAATTCGTTGGACAATATATCGTTTCGGATCGAACCCGGAAGTCGCGTCGCTTTCGTCGGGTATGACAATGCCGGTAAATCGACTTTGGTCAAAGTGCTTTGCGGTTTGTACCAGATCACCGAGGGCGATATCCTGTTGGACGGGCACACTGTCAAGAAATTGGCCCGCGGGGAGCATAAGAACAAAATTTCAGCGATACTGCAAGACTTTGTACGATACAATTTCACATTTGAAGAAGCCGTCACCATGGGGAACCGCAACAAGACGATTTCTCGTCCACTGTATCGCGAGGTATTGAAAATCACCGAGCTTGATAGGTACATGAAAGAGGAAGGGCTTACCGACAAGCAAGTCTTGGGTAAATATTTCAAAAACGGCAAGGAAGTGCCCCCGGCCATATGGCAAAAAATAGCTATCGCCCGCATGTTGTACAACAAAAAGAATCTATTGATCATGGACGAACCGTTTACATATATCGACAGCACTGCGGAACGAAGATTGCTCAAAGGTATTTTCAAGTTCGCTAAAAAACATGGTCTCTCTGTACTGTATTTTTCACAAGATATGACAAATTTGGACATATTTGATCACGTCTACTACATGAAACGAGGCAAAATCGTCGATTCGGGCAATTATAAAAAGCTTGTCAAAGAACGAGGCGCTTTTCGCAAGGACATCCTATCCGACAATTAAGATTTCGACATAAACAAAATGTATCAACTCGTTCTGGCCGCTTTTCTGATTATCGTGGTGATCGTAGCCTACGGCGTTTCCTTCTTCTTCTTATCCCGGGTTCTGTTGACTGCACACACCTTCATCACCGGGGTTCCTTTCGTCCCCTCTCCCAAATCGGCCATGAAAGCAGCGTTGCGGGTGATGGACTTACAAGACGGCGATACCGTGATAGAGGTCGGGTCGGGAGATGGACGTTTCATCATACACGGGGCTCGTCAATACCCCGAAGTTTCGTTTGTAGGTATTGAATTATCCAAAGTGCTTGTCATATGGTCACGGATATACGCCGGATTGCAAGGGGTGACACGCAACACCCAATTTATGCACGACGATTTTTTTAAACTTTGCAAGCGACACTTTCCGGATCGGTTTACCGATGGGCAAGGCAGATTGAAAATATTTTTTTATATGGACTCGTCTACGAATTCCAAGATTGCTCAAACCGTCATGAATATGGTTCAACCCGGCACTATGCTGATATCCGTCCGTTTCGGTTTCGGCAAATCTGAGGCGTTGCTCAAAAAACATGGGAAATATGAAACTGTCCATGTACAACGCCGTTTTCGTAAACCTTTAACTTTACATATATGGACAAAGTCATGAAAACAAAGATACTGTACCTTGATATTGAGACGCAAAATGATTGGCAGGCCGGTGAATCCAGCAAAATTGAGGATCAACGCGTCTCCTTTACCGGTGTGATCGACCAGGACGGAAACGCCTACGAATACTGGGAGGATGATATGGATAAGCTGTACAAAGCCTTGCAAGAAGCCGATCTGATCGTGCACTACAACGGGTTCACTTTTGATATGCCCATTTTGGCCAATTACATGCCGGAAGATGTGATGCATTTACCCCAAATCGACCTTATGGTCGCTCTCAAAGAAGCCATAGGGTTTCGACCGAAATTGGACAATGTCGCCAAAGCTACCCTGGGATACGGAAAAATCGGCAAGGGGTCCGATGCTATCGTCTATTGGAAAAACCAAGATCTGGAAAGCCTGAAGAAATACTGCTTGATGGACGTGCAAGTGACAAAAGAGGTACACGAGTACGGCCTGGAGCACGGTAAAGTGAATTATTTTGACAAGGACGGGTTCCTCATCGAAACGCCGATCGATTGGGAACAAGGTCGAAACAAGCCTCCGCAACCCACAAACACCAATTTCACATTGTTCTGACGGGCACGACTCCCCGCAGACACCAATATTCCGTGGCGATAAACAGAGAGTCGCGATTTGGTCTACGCCACACTCAAAATCCTGAATTCGGTAGGTCCGAATCGAGGCACAACAGCTTCAATCACACTGCCTACGGCTTTCCCCAAAAGCTGACTACCTATCGGCGACGCTACGGACACCAAACCCTTTGTCACGTCAGCTTCGGCAGGTGAGACCAGTTTGATCCTATGCCCTATGACATGATTGACCAAAGTAACTTCGTCACCCAAATGTACGACACCTCCGGTACTACTCTTGATATGTCGATCCGGCAGTATGCGCGCCATCGATACGGTGTTTTCCATAGTTTCCAGTTCCCGTTGCATTGATTCCACCTCCGCTCGCAGATCCGTAAACTCGTCACCAAAATCGTGAGCTTGAACCAGTTGTGCTATCCTGTCCTTGGCCTCGCGGATAGACAAAGCCAATTTCTGTTTCATCTTCAAAATATCTCGATACCCGTCTCGAGTCAAAAGGATATATCTGTTTTTATCCATAGTATCTTTGATATTAATTTAATTTGTAAACGAATTCTCATCATTTACACGAAAGTATATGGAGAAATTTTCACAGCCGCTTGACAAATCAAGTGGATTTTCCTGACACATCCCTAGTAAACACTACAAGGTACAGTTATATACCGTCAGGACAGATTTTGAAGCCTCGACCACGTACCGTCTTGATATATTTCGAGTCTTTGACCGTATCACCCATCTTTTTGCGGATACGAGAAATCGTCTGATCTATAGCCCAATCGGAGTATCGGAACTCTTTTTCATCGCCCCAAATCGCCTCCGCCAAAGTATCTCTGGAAACTACCGAAGCACGTTCTTCCAATAAGGCCTCCAATACGCGTAATTCCCGATTCGAAAAATCTTGATCCAGTTTATTGCCCGATACATATACATCGCCTTTCCGTATTTCCACACACGGCACTTCGCCTTTTGGTTTGTTTGTAGGCGTATAACTCCGACCTATAGGGGACTGCAATTCTCCACCAGACGCATCCTCGTGTTCATCCGTGAGTTCATCTGATGTCGGCAGGGTTTGCAAGTACTCCTTATACATGGGAATTGTTATCACGTATCGCTCATGATCAGCTTCGACAAGTCCGTACTTTTGCAGATTTTCGATTGCTACCTCATCGGGAACCTGTTCTCCAACCGCCAGTTTTTGCAATGCATCCAGTTCATCATCCGCCAACGAGTTCGTGATCCTTCGCATCCGCGTCGACAATGCGAAAAATTCTGCGGGATTTTGGCTTGCATTGTCTTCATCCCTGTTTTCGATCAAATAAAGTAGCAGGTATTTTGACAAGCCAAAATGACCGTGAGTTTCATTCCACACATATTCGCGTTGCTCCGGCGTCAACCTGGTATTCAGTATTTTCTCCCAAGCATCGGCCTGTTCGTCAAATTGCTTCCGTGATGGCAATTGCAACCATTTCACCCATGTAAACATTTGCTCAACCAAGTTCCCATATTTGTCATCCGTAAATACACGCTGGAATACCGGACTGTCCAGGAAACACCATGCGATACGGTCACGGTCAAGCCCCCTGATCGAGCCAAGCGAATTGAAGAAAGATTTCGGCAGATGGGCAAGCAATGTGAATTCCTCTATCACAAAAAGAATCGATTTATTGGATATACTGAGAATGTCTACCAAAATTTCGTTTATTGAATCCAGCAATTTCCCTACGGAATAATCGCGATAATTTGTTCGCAATTCGTAAAACTTCGATTTCTCATCGTAATAATCGTGCAAAGACGTGGTGCCTGCGATCAATGCGGACAACAATTCGGATAGAAACGCGTATTCTGAGCTTTCGGGGCAAGAACGGACGTTTAAATACACGATGATCACATCCTCTCCGTTGTGCCTATTCACCGCCCGGAGTCTACGAACAAACAGGCTTTTACCGATCCCCGGTATTCCCAGCAATGTACTCGATGCCCCCATCCTGGCATGGTTCAACACGCGTGATGCATACGAATCGCTGATTGGTAGGCTTTTTGCAAGGACATCCACATCATTCATTCCTCATTATATCAAAATTCCGGGAACAAATGTCAGACTGTTGTCAGGTAATGGGGTGGGGGAATAGAATACTTTTGGAGTATAAGACGAAGCGAGCAGTCGTGTTGTACTAACCCCACTCATCGTGAGTTTGAGTTTTTATCCGAAAACGAGTACAATTAATAAGCGGTGATTGTATTTATGGCGCCAGTTATATGTTTATATGCAATGAAGAGCAATTGCATAGTTGTATGGGTGTAAGTAAAGAATCTAGATAAGTTTAACTGCAATCAATCATTATGGGGAGAGCGCACAGTACCTTTTCTAAACTTGTTAACTTGTATCCGTTAACAAAAACATTGCGATTTGAATTGAAGCCCGTCGGGGATACGCAAAGGTTTTTGGAAGAAGATAATGTATTTCAAATTGATAAGGTTATTCTAGATAAGTACCTCAAGACGAAACTTTATTTTGATAGGTTACATCGGGACTTTGTGCAAGATGCGTTGAAAGACTTCACGTTCTCAAATCTAGTTGAATACGAAAAGGTATTAAGAAGTCATATATCAGATCGCAAGAATGCAAAATTGAAAAAAGAATTAGAAAAAGAAGTAAAAAAACTCCGTCAAAGAGTTGTAGCTGCGTTTAATAAGACAGCTAAAAAGTGGGCAACTGAAAGATTCCCAAGTTTAAAAAATAAAGATCTTAAGTTTCTATATGAAGAGGGAGTTTTTGAGAATGTACTGTTGCCTTTGTATGGAATGGATGAGAACGGCAACTACAAGGAGGGAACAACTGAAATCCTGAAAAAAGTTGACAAGAAAACAGGAGAGGTTTTGGAAGAGAAAGAAATTTCCATTTTTGAGGGGTGGAAAGGCTTTACAGGATATTTTACAAAGTTTTTTGAAACACGAAGGAATTTTTATAAAGATGACGGGACATCTACCGCTATTGCTACACGAATAGTGGATAATTTGCGAAAGTGTTTTGAGAATAAGTGGCTCCTGGAAAAATACCCAAAGGAGTTTTTGGATGCCTTTGATGCACAGAAGATCTCCTTTTTAAAAAACACAGAAAAATTTGGCAGTTTTGTGTTACAAGGGAAAAAAGGGGAGAATGGAAATTTGGGTACCGGTATCGACGAATACAATGAAATTGTTGGAGAGATAAAAAAAGAAATAAATCTTTTTCGGCAAAAAAATGGGGTGAAGATTCCATACCTGAAAACTCTTGATAAACAAATTTTAAGTCCTAAAGAAAAATTTATTGAAGAAATTGAAGATGAAACGGGACTTAAAACTGAATTGGAAAATTTATTAATGGTGGGCAACAAAAGTGTGGAAACACTAAAGAAGCTTTTTGCTAATTTTGTAAACCATAATGAAAAATTTAACCTGGAAAAAGTTTATTGGAGTAAAAAAGGATTTGAAACGGTTTCTCGAAAATATTCTACAGATAGTTACAAATGGGAAGAGTTTTTGGCTGAGATATTGCGTAAAAATGGGGAGAAAATGGTAAAGCAAAAAGATAAGGGGTACAAATTTCCAAACTTCATAAAACTCTCCCATCTCAAGCAATCGCTTGAAAAAATAGCGGAAGATTTTTCCGGTGAAGAGGTTTTCTGGAAGGAAAAATATAATCAAAAAGGTACCACAAAAGCAAATATTTGGTCGCAATTTTTGCAGATTTTTTGGCAAGAATTTTCTGAATTATTACAAACAGAAAAAGAAAGAGATGGGGAGAAAAAAACTGAAGGATATGAAATTTTTGCCCAAAATCTTTCAAAAAAACTGCAAAAAGAAACACTGAAAAAAACAGAGGCGTTAACCGCAATAATTAAGCTTTTTGCCGATAGCTTGTTGCGAATATATCAAATTTCTAAATATTTTTCCTTGGAGTACAAGAACAGATGGAATACCGAAAATCTAGACACTGATGATAACTTTTACGGAGAGTATTATGATTATTTTTTTGCGGAGTCTTACGAAAAAATTGTTCAACCATACAATCGACTGAGGAATTATCTCACGAAAAAACCATGGGAAGAGGTGCAAAAATGGAAACTAAATTTTTCAAATCCAACACTGGCAAAAGGATGGGATAAAAATAAAGAGGCAGACAACACGGCTGTGATTTTGCGGAAAGATAAAAAATATTTTTTAGGAGTGATGAAAAAATCCGGTGGAGCCAATCAAATGTTTACTGAGAAAAATAAAGAGAAATTTGTCGGAAAAGGCTATGAAAAAATGGTATATAAACTTTTGCCGGGGGCGAATAAAATGTTACCAAAGGTATTTTTTAGTGCTTCGAATATCGATTTTTTTAATCCGTCAGAAAAAGTTTTGGAAATACGAAATCATGCGAGTTATAGCAAAAATGGAACACCTCAGAAGGGATTTGAAAAAAAAGATTTTTCCCTTGCCGATTGCCATATTTTGATTGATTTTTTCAAAGAAGCCCTACAAAAGCACCCCGACTGGAAGCATTTTAATTTTCACTTTTTACCGACAGAAGAATATCAAGATATTTCGGGGTTTTATCGTGATGTAGAACAAGGAGGCTACAAAATTTCTTGGGAAAATGTTTCAGAAGAATATATTACCGAAAAAAACCAAAGTGGTGAGTTATATCTTTTTCAAATAAAAAACAAAGATTGGAATGAAAAGGCCTCAGGGCGAAAAAATTTACACACCATTTATTTTGAAAATCTTTTTTCAGTGGAAAACAAAACTGAAAATTTTCCACTGAAAATGAATGGAGAGGCAGAACTTTTTCATCGCCCTAAGGCCATTGAAGTCAAAAAAGTAAATCGGGCAAAAAAGAATAAAGACTCTTCTCATGATATCATTGAGAAAAAGCGATATACACGAGATAAAAGCTTTTTCCATCTCCCGGTTACTTTCAATCGAAATGCGGGAAGTAAAACTCCATTTCAATTTAACAAGAAAATTAACGAGTTTTTGGCGAACAATCCCGATATAAAAATTTTAGGAATCGATAGAGGAGAAAAACATTTGGCGTATTATTCCCTTATTGATCAGAAAGGCAATACCGTATTGGATGAGGACGGAAAGCCTCTCTCAGGTAGCCTAAATATTATTCATAACAAAGATTATCACTATGAGCTTGAAAAGCGTGCCCAAAACCGAGAAGAACAGCGAAAAAACTGGCAGGCGGTAGAGGAAATTAAAGATCTAAAAAAAGGATACATTTCGCAAGTCGTGCATAAACTTGCCACTTTGGCGATTGAACACAACGCTATTATTGTGTTTGAAGATCTCAATATGCGGTTTAAACAAATCCGTGGAGGAATAGAAAAATCCGCCTATCAACAACTGGAAAAAGCACTTCTTGATAAACTTAGTTTTTGTGTAGACAAAAAGAAAAAAGCCAATGAGTCCGGTGGGGTTCTAAAAGCCTATCAACTCACCGCACCCGTGGAAGCTTTTAAGGATATGGGGAAGCAGACGGGAATTATTTTTTACACCCAGGCAAGTTATACCTCAAAAATCGATCCGGTAACCGGCTGGCGACCGCATTTGTATTTAAAATACGAATCAGTTGAAAAAACTTCAAAGCGCCTCAGAGACGTATTTGATGCAATTGAATGGAATGCTGAAAAGCATCGATTTGAGTTTGTCTATACATATCACCTGAAACAGTGGAGAGTATGTTCAAATGTAGAACGATGGCGAGGATACCGCAGTGAAAAAACCAATAATCAATGGGATTACGAAAAGTTTCCCGCGGAAGGAGAAGGGAGTATTACCCAAGAACTTTTGAAGCTTTTTGAAAAAGAAAATATTTCCGTAGACGCAAACATCTTAAATACCGTTTGTGAATCACATTCAAAAAATCTTTTGAAAAATATTGTCCAGTATTTTCGTCTTATTTGTCAGATACGAAATACTGATGGTGATTTACACAAAAAAATAGCAAAAGCAAAAGATAAAGGCGAAGAGACTTATAAACAAATTCCCGAGGAAGAAAAATATAATGAAGATTTTATTCTCTCGCCCGTAGAACCGTTTTTTGACAGCCGAAAGGCCAATGAGTTTGGCAAAAGTTTTCCCAAAAATGGAGATGAAAATGGGGCATATAATATCGCAAGAAAAGGTTTGATATTGTTGGAAAGAATATCTGAATGGGCGGCAGTGAGCGAAAACGAGGGTAGTACGATAATGCCTGATCTTTTTATATCTGATCGGCAGTGGGATGACTTTGCAATTACAGTTGCTGAGGAAGTGTCGCCTTGGTAATATGACGAATCATGGATGACTATATACAGATAACAAAGTTGAATGACTTCATGTTCTGTCCATACTCGTTGTATGTGCATTCCATGTATGAAGGCTTTGATACGGACATTTATCATGGCCTTCCTCAAACGCGCGGTAGGATTGTACATAAAGCCATAGATAATCAAACCTATTCAACTGCGAAAGACGTATTGCAAGGGTTGCCAGTATATAGCCAGGAACTACAGGTAGCTGGCAAAATAGACTTGTATTTCGTGAAAAAGAAGTTGTTGATGGAAAGAAAGTATAGGATAGTCCGTGTGTACGATGGATACAGATTACAGCTTTACGCACAATATTATTGTATGCGGGAGATGGGCTATGAAGTGCGCAAGCTATCCTTGCACTCTATGAGTGATAATAAGACATATGATATTCAATTGCCGAAAAAGGATGATTTAGAAAGGATAAAGGGAATTATTAAACAAATGCGCAATTTTGACATCAGTAATGTAGGACGGAAGGTCGCGCACGAAAAATGTAAAAAGTGTATTTACAGAGGAATGTGCGTTTTCAGTGATGATTAGAATTACAGATTTTCGCGAGAAAAAGTTAGTTTTCGTAGTAGAAGATCGACAGCCAGTCAAGATAAAGATTCAAAACAACAATCTGTGTTTGAGTCGAGAAGGTAAATGTTTCGATAAGATGCCACTGACATTGATCAGCTCTCTATTCATAATAGGAAATTGTACGATCACAAGTCACGTGTTTAGACAATGCTCCAAATATGGTGTTTCAATTTTTTTTATGAACAAGTCTCTACAAACATATAGTCAAGTCGTCGTGAATGCAAAGGGTAATTATGAGTTGCAACGTCGACAATTTACGATGCAAACGGACGAAGAATTGAACATCTCAAAAGAATTGGTCGCGAACAAGATTAGAAATCAATTTAGTATTTTACAAAAAGCAAACAAAACCGCTGACAGTATAAAGTTGGTCGACGCACTAGCTAATCTAGAGAAAGCGACCGGTTTGGACGAATTACGTGGAATAGAAGGTATGATGGCAAGACAGTATTTTCCGCTGTTGTTTCAGGAGGTTGATTGGCTACGCAGAGCCCCAAGGACAAAAGAAGATATCCCAAACTTGTTGCTCGATATAGGTTATACAATGCTGTTCAATTATGTGGACGCACTATTGGAGATGTTTGGTTTCAATGTGTACAAAGGTGTCTATCATCAGCTATTCTTTCAGAGGAAGTCATTGGTTAGTGACGTAATGGAACCTCTTCGTCCTCTTATTGATTATCAATTGCTGAAGGCATATCACCTGAAACAGGTGAATTTAAAGGATTTTAAGTATAAGAAAAATAGATTCGAGATTAAAGATTTTGAAACAAGTCGCAAATATAGTCGTATGTGGATGAAACTTTTGATGAGTAATAATGAAAAAATATATAGGTACGTCTATGGGTTCTACAGGCATATATTTCGTCCTGACAAATATAAATTTGTTCCAGTGGAATTATGATATTGGTCTCTTATGATATATCAGATACCAAGACGCGTACGAAGTTTTCCAAGTTTTTAGAGCGGTATGGTGAGCGGATACAATATTCGGTTTTTAGGATAAAAAATAGTAGTAGGTTATTGGACATAATAGCAGAGGAAATCGAGCTAAAATATTCTCCTTTGTTTAAGAAAACGGATAGCGTATATGTTTTTCGGTTGGACAAGATTAGTGTACGACGGACGCTGAAATTCGGCTATGCTGTGTATGAAGATAAAGATGTGGTAGAATTGGGCAGATAAGAGATCTTTGACAATCCAAAAATTTGTAAAAGTGTAAGTCGATATACAAGAATGGAACCTTCGTCTTAATAAAATTCGGGCTGAGCTCAAAATATACAACAATCATTGAGCTAACAGTGTTCGACAAACAGCGCGCCAATACTGTCTCGTATGTGTATACATATTTGTATGATTAGTATTGGTGTTGCTGGAACACAGTTTCCGCTGTCTATACTTGTATATAGATTTCTACTTTTGTAGATTTTTCAACACTCACCACCGTCACGGCGTCTATACTTGTATATAGATTTCTACTTTTGTAGATGAAAAAACTTGACACAACACAGATTGAGTCTATACTTGTATATAGATTTCTACTTTTGTAGATTGATGATGATCGTTACGTTTGTCATGGGTCTATACTTGTATATAGATTTCTACTTTTGTAGATGGGAAGATTGCAGACAAAGTAGATGATGTCTATACTTGTATATAGATTTCTACTTTTGTAGATTTTTGGACAAAGATAATACCATTATCGTCTATACTTGTATATAGATTTCTACTTTTGTAGATCTCGCGGGTAACTTTGTACCGCCATGTCTATACTTGTATATAGATTTCTACTTTTGTAGATATGAAAGAATGGTTAACGGGCAATGTGTCTATACTTGTATATAGATTTCTACTTTTGTAGATTCTGGCACTGTTGCACGGTATACTTCAGTCTATACTTGTATATAGATTTCTACTTTTGTAGATGTTGAGCGTATGGAAGAGTTGGAGAGTCTATACTTGTATATAGATTTCTACTTTTGTAGATCATATTTCGCAGGTTTATTGTATGTGTGTCTATACTTGTATATAGATTTCTACTTTTGTAGATATAATGTATAAATACTTAAATAATTTGTCTATACTTGTATATAGATTTCTACTTTTGTAGATCGAGTTTCTTTGCATGGTCTTCTAATGGTCTATACTTGTATATAGATTTCTACTTTTGTAGATATTGTTGCCAGTTTATGTCGTTCCACGTCTATACTTGTATATAGATTTCTACTTTTGTAGATATTGCTGCTGACTTTTTAATTTAATTGTCTATACTTGTATATAGATTTCTACTTTTGTAGATTGAGTAAGAAGAAAGAAAAGAAAGCTAGTCTATACTTGTATATAGATTTCTACTTTTGTAGATGAGCTTCCTGCAATGGATGACTTTGCCATGACGCACTCGTATGCGAACAACGGGTCAGGATGTTCCATATATATTAATAATTGATTATATTTCAGTAACATTGTTTTTTACCTAATACAGGTGTCTGTCCCCTCTGCTCCTTTTCATGTATAATATTCACATGGATCAAACTGCCCCGCCACAAAATATGCAACCTCGCTTCTTTAACGGAACACGATCGACTCCACCCCAACCCGCTACTGGTCAATCGCCGTATAACACAAACGATAATATCCGCCCGACCAGCGCTCCTCAACAACCGACCACGAACGACACCCCCACAAATACCGTAAATATCTCCCGACCCGTGAACCCACAACCACAGGCCTCTCAGCAATTTGGTACACAGCCCACCGTATCAACCTCAACGCCCAATACCACCCCGGCCCAAACTCCCCAAGTAAGTCAAACCTCAAGTGATGACAGCACCATTCAAGAAATTGAAGATCTGGAGGTCACGGTAAGACAATGTAAAAATATGCCCCCCGATCTGGCGGAAATCGCGCTTCGGAATATCGAACGTCTGCGACGCATGGCAAAAAGAGGTAGTTATACGGGAGAATTTGAAACAATCAGTCAATACATACATTGGACAACCTCGATCCCATGGGGTGTCACCACCAAAGACAATCTTGACATTCACAACGTCAAGGAAATGATGGACAGTACACATTACGGGATGGATCTTGTAAAAAACCTGATCGTAGACTATATCGCCGTGATGAAATTGCAACAAGATCGCAATCTGAAAAGCGCGGCGGATCAATCCGGTTCAAACCAAGTGGATATGGCGACATTGAGAGGGTCGTCCGCAAACGCCCCGGTGATGTTGTTTGTCGGACTACAAGGTGTCGGTAAAACATCCATAGCAAAATCCATAGCCAAAGCCATGGGGCGTAAATTCGCACGTATAGCCGTCGGAGCCGTGGGAAGCGTGCAGGCTTTGAGAGGCCAATCTCGAGCATTGCCCAACGCCGAACCGGGGCAAATCATCAAAGCGTTGGTACGTACCAAGACGATGAACCCGGTGATACTGCTGGACGAGATCGATAAAGCCAGCGGGAATGTCAGCTTGCTCAACGACCTGATGGCCGCTCTGCTTGAAATCCTGGACCCTGAGCAAAACAATACCTTTGTAGATCACTATATCGATTACCCTGTGGATCTGTCCAAAGTATTTTTCATCGCCACAGCCAACAACCTCGGTTCATTGTCCGCCGCCCTGCTCGATCGTATGGAAATCATCAGATTTACCAGCTATTCGGACGAGGAGAAGACACATATTGCAAAACTATACTCGCTACCCAAGGTACTCAAAAATATGGGGCTGTCGTCCGAACAAATCGTGATCGAAGACGATGTATGGCCCATACTCGTACGCCCTGTGGGGTTTGACGCCGGTCTGCGACAATTGGAGCGAAATATTTCAACCATGGTGCGCGCAGCCGCCCGCAAGATCGTGGAAGGAGCGCCACAACCGATCGTGATTACCAAAGATAATATACGGGATTTTGTGTTACCGGACCAAGGGCCGTTGAGTTAGACGCCACGAAACGGATTTTTGATCTGCATCGCGGACCTGTACTTCGTTTTTCCGCCGGTCGAGCCACTACCCTGTACCGCGTACTCTTCCGGAACATCTCGTATCTCTTCACCAAACTGCTTCAATGCTTCAAGATCGCGCTGTATTTGCTCCGGGGTTTTGTTTGTATCGGCGGAAACGGTATCCCGCCCTTCTACGCCCGCAGGGTTAGGTGCGGCGGCCGGTCCGATCGGAGGATCGGCGGGTGAAGAAGTTTGAGCATCGTCCGCCCCATCGGTATTACCTTTCAATACTTGTATGATTTTCCCAAACATATGTCAATTTCTTTATTTTCGTTTAATTTGCAGAATCGCGACTCATTTTGTCCTCACAGTCCCGGACGCGGTCATATGCGTGGACTCTGCTGACTTTTTATCGTGTTGTTTTGCGACCTTGCCTCCTAAAGAGGTGAACTGGTCCGCTACATTATAATTCTCGATTTCCTTCAATTGCAAGTCTTCATAAATACTGCCCTCGTCATCCTCGGCCGTTTTGTCATCTTTCGACTCCGTCGCCGGTTGGTACGCATATTTGAGTCGCTCGTTGGCAAATTCAGACAAAATATTCTTTTTGCGTGAAATAGCTTGATTGACCGCTTCCTCGTCGGAAATAGCTGAGGATTTGCTTGATGATGTCTGCAAAACTTCCGGGACATACATCCTGCTCAACTCCTCGATTGAACGCTCCTCCTGCTCCCCGGCCGCTTTTCTGCGTTCTAGGTCTTTTGGATCCGTGGTAACCAATTCATGTTCCGCTTGGCTTGACACAACTTGAATCGCCACGTGGCTTTGGCCGGCGAAGAAAATCCCTTGACCTCTGTCGGCAGTCAAAAGGAAACGCTTTTCTCCTTCGGACAGATTGAAGACCTTCTGCAAGCGGTCTACGGCGGATGTACTTTGCTTCATCAAGAATTGTATGGACGAGTTTGTGATGATCGCCCGTCCCATTTCACTTTTCAAGAAGTCTTCCACATCCTGCGATATGGTGGACAAGCCCAGATAGTATTTCCTGGCTCTTTTGGCAATACCGTACAGAAACCTTGCGCTGTCTTCAGATTGCATCATAAACCACGCCTCATCTACGATCAGTAATCGACGTTTTCTATTTTTGCGGATGATTGTCCAGATATAATCCAACATCAGATACATCACCATCGGTCGCAATTCCTCCGGCATATCTCGGATGCTAAACACTGTGAAAGGATTGTCCAGTCGCACGGTACTTTGCTCATTGAAAATACCGGCCCCGCTTCCGATGATATACCTTTCCAATCGACCGGCCAATCCGCGAGCCTCCGGCTCAGCCATACCTTTCAGCACTTTGTACAGATCTTCCAGCAATGGGAAAGTGTTACTATGCTGTGTCTTAGGATCAGACGTGATACCTTTTTCCCGGTACGTCAGGATGAGGGCCCTATCCAGGATGGACAATTCTACATTTGTCAGGCCACCCAACATCACCTTGAAAAACCCTTGCAAAGAAAGCATCTTTGTCCGAAGTTCGTCATCGCCTTCTTCCGTGGCACCGGACAATTCAAACGGATTCATCTTCGCGCCTTCACCCTGCGAAAACTCAATATATGAGCCATCTACTGCTTTACACAGATCACCGAACTCTTTTTCCGGGTCGATGATGATGATTTCGGTACCCAACATCAAACTACGGATAGCCTCCAACTTCACGAAATAACTTTTACCAGCACCTGACTTGGCGAAAATCACGGCATTGGCGTTTTCCATATCAAACCTGTCGAAGATAACCAAACTTTTGTTGTGCTGGTTGATCCCGTACATCACTCCATGATCCATCGTCAACTCAGATGTCACAAACGGGAACGTACTGGCAAGCGACGTGGTATCCATATTTCGAGTGATAAACAATGTATCGAGCCCTAGAGGTTCCGTACTTATCAAACCTTGCTCTTGTTGCAGTACGGCGGGTTTGGCGGTAACATTCATGGAAGCCAATGTGTTTTTGACGTTTCGTCCAACCTTTTCCAATTCCTCCAGACTATTGGCGGTGATCGTGATATACATGGCAAAGTGAAAGTACTTCTCCGTGCCTTCGGCAATCGCATCTTGCAGTTTTTGCGCGTCGGTCAATGCAACCTTCATAGTCGGATCGACTACTTTTCTGCTTTCCATCTGAGAGTACAAGGTTGCTTCCATTTCTCCGATCTTGCGTTTCAGTTTCTTCAAAACCAGTGCCGAGTCCACGGGATAATAGAATGTACTAATCAAAAGTGATCTTTCGAAATTTATAATCGGCGATAACCAGTTTGCACCGACAATCCTTGGATAACCACTGACAAAATATGTTCTGGTGAAACGGTTCCCCATTTGCAAATGTGTGAAATCAACTTCCATATCGATGGGTGCGATAATGTCTTGGATGGTCATCCCTTCCAGCTTTTCCTTTTCGGCCAGTTTGCCGCGTTGTTTCTGTTTTTCACTGGGTTTCCCGCGCAAACTGTTGAAAATATCCACAAACCCTTGCAACGGCCCGAAGTTTCTTTCTTTCTTTATATTTTCGTGAACAAGTTCTTTGTCGCCTTTCAGCACTTCGTCACGTTTTTCCACCCGCGTATCACTTTTGATAATATCTTGAACCGTCTTGATATCGTCCAACGGTTTGGAAAATTTGTTCCCGCTGTCCAGAGTCCTGGTAAAACGGTTGGCGTCTTTTGCGAAAGGATCTCCGTCATTCATATTGTTCGATATTGTCATTATAGATATCGTAGAATACTCGTATGATTTCTTCGCGATTCAATTGGTGTCCCGCGAGCCCCATCCTGCCCAATTGTTTCAATATATGGTCTCGTTTCGGGATCAGATAAGCATGCGCTTCTTCTATCAAACGATTTTTGAATTTCTCCGTAAATACGACATGAGTATCACGTTTTTTCTTTACCTTGGCACCGGCCATCACACTCCCTTTCTTGTACGGGATGACTACGTAAAAAGATTTATCCAATACGTCGTTTTGCACGATCAGGTTGCCCACGAATTTCGTATATATGGTCAATTGTCTTTGCAGATCTTTGTTGTCAGTGTTTTTATGTTGCTTCTTCAAGTACTCCAGGTACGAAGAGATATCGATCCTTTGGGTTTTGACAAGTATTTGTATCGGAAACACCAGTGAGTTCAACAGACCGGCGAAGGCGTATATTTTATTGTCTTGCTCGTTTGTGGATAAAAGATCAAAGTTGACCGCGGTAGTCTGCAATATTATTGCGACCGATGCGTCTCTCAAAATGACCATATCGTCTATGATATCCTCTATCGGTATATGGTCCTGCGTCGACGCTTTGGCTTTGGCTCTGACTTTGGCATCCATGATTAGCTTGTTTCCTTGATTTTGATTATCGGGTAATTCTTGTCTTCCATATCGTAGATCACATCGGGGAAGTTCTTTTCATCGTGTTTTAATAATACAGTATATTCGCCGTTTTGCAATTTTTTGGAGCTTAGGATTAGTCCGTTTTCATCGCTCAATAACGCCATGACGGGTCTTGATTGTTTTTTCACCACCGCTAACACTTTCGGTACCGGGGTATCATCTTGATCAAGCAACAAAAGGTTGACAGTGTTTGTGTCTGGCGAGAAGTTTGACGCTTCCACGGCATACGCGTGGAATGTTTCCGGTGTGATGCGGACGGACGGGGTTTTGTTTTCGGTCGGGCTTGTTGGCCGATCGCGTAATACAACTTCCCCCGTAACTTTTGAACTCCTTGCCATATGGGTTTGACCGACCTGCGGCCGGTTGACTTGCGATGCGGCGGTATTTTTCGTAATGTCAACCTGCGTGGCACCCTGAGCCGAGGGACCGATAGGCGACGGTTTCAGAAGGTTGTCCGCCTGCGGGGCAAATGTGGTATCACTTGCCGGAGGGGTTTGACCGACCTGCGACCGGTTGGCTTGCGATACGGGTGAAACGATATGTGCGGAAGACGAAGCCGTAGATCCCACCGGTGTGGCAGGCTCTTGCGGGGCCGTGGAAGCGGAGTCCGCAGGTGTAGTACCGGAGGTTGATGCGGAGCCCGCAACATCCTCAGACACCTGATCATCCATCGCTGGGTGATCCTGCTTTTCGTCCGCTTTATCCCCTGTTCTCTCCCCTGTACCTTCTTCAACATGGTGCACATCCACTCCGACAATCTTATTGCCGGTTTTTTTGTCCGAATCAACTGTCGATACCGAATCCACGATCGGTTGCAATCCACGGCTGGCCGCCATACTCTCAACTTTGTCGTCGAAGTCCTTGTTTTTCCACACACGAATAGTCGGATTCCTGATGGCGGTAATGAAATTCCTGATGTACGAATCCATACCCTGATCATTGACACGCATCATACCCAACCCCAACCCGATACCGGAGAAAATGCCAAACAAGATAAATCCCAATATGGTCGGGATAGAACCGTTTGACGCCATCATGATAAACAAAGAGCCAAATCCGATCCCACTACCTATTATGACAAATTGCTTGATGGTGAACTTGCCAAAAAGCTTGAATTCCACGTCCATTATATTGTGCGGTATGGGATGCTGTTGCATACAAGACAGTATATCGCATAAAGTGTTAAAATTGCAGGCTATTTATTGTAATTTGGAGAAATGAAAAAGCTGGACAAAATCATCAATGCTTGGACAAAATTCCGCAGTCCTCTGGGACAACCGCTCTCTTTCGACGGAGTCAAACTTATTTACGGGCGCGACGTGGCATCTCGTATCCGCAAAGATATGGATAAAATCGGTTACACGGTCGCGAACAAAACCTCCGCGGATAAATTACGATACGCCAAGACACTCGTCCACCGATTGGAAATCTTCTATATGGTCAAATTCATCGCGATCACTGGTTCCGTAGCTACCGGCAACGCACGGGAAAGTGATGATATCGATATATTTATAGTGGTACGCGATCATACATCCTGGATATATCGCGCTCTCTTGATGCTACGTACTCTTACCTCTCCTTTTCTCAACCGTAAGAATTTGCAAGACAAAGAGGATCGATTTTGCATCAACTATATCGTCGAAGAAAGAGCCCTGAATTTCCAACGGCACGATCTTTTCACGTTGAATGAGATACTGCAGATGATCCCGGTTTTCAACCACGATTATTACAGGAATATTCCTGCCAACAATCCGTGGATATACGGACAGTCGGAGGATTCCAGCGAGAGTCGCACCCCGACCTTGCGGGAGATCCCGTTGATCGTCCTAAACATCGCAGCTTTTGTACCTCAAATACTTTATATGCTGATCGCCAATCACCACCCCGACCTGCGTCGCCTATCGAAAGGCTTGATGCGCGGTGAAATCGCCTTGTGGCCGGACGATTATCACAAGAAAGTGAAAGCCAATCGGCCAGTAGCTGGGTGAGGCGCCCCGCTTCGGCCCCAGGGTTGGGGCCCAACAATGTACGAAGCCAGGCTTCAGACCCGGGGTTGGAACCCGCCCTTTGAGACAAAAGCCTGTCGCCACAGACTGTATGGCCTGAAATCCGTGATTTCGGATAGGGTGTCAAAGCGGTCGGATGTCGGCAGATAGAGCTTCTGTACTATGACAATGGACTTTGAGGAGTCCTCCCGGTAGATGCCGGCTGGATGGGGATTGACGGTAACATGCTGTTTCCCCGGTATCGGATTATCCCAATGACAGAGCCAATGACGAAGCCTTTCGCCCGCCCCGCGATCACATCCACGATTACAGACGGCCACTGCTGACTCTTCATACCGGATGTGAGGTTTTCATTAAATTTTCACCCGCTGTCGCAGAAGATCCCCCATCGCCCTGCGGTCACAACTCCAGCCCCACGACCTGCATGCAGTATGAAAACCTCGTTAAACGTTCGTCCGCCCAAAAGAAGCTCCCCGGGCGTATCCGGCCCGCAGGGCCGTATGGACGCAAAGACTTTATCCATGCCACATGTAAACTCCCTTAGGTAGTAGGCGACTCACGGTCGCAACCCGCAAAATCTATTTCCGATTGCAACGGGAACTTCAAAGTCGGGGTTGCGACCCGGTCTTCGAACCCACTGATTGGGTGGAAACGCTGTTGCGACACAGTTAGTGGGCAAAACTTCGACCCGGTCACATACGCAAAACAGAGCGTATACGACATATACAAATATCGCGTGACTACAGTACACACTACACACCAGGTACGGAGAAGACGCTTACTTGGGGGTATTTTCCCAAACCCCGAAAGACAATACATCAACCCGCTACGTGCGCACGTTTAAGTACATCGTACTACCTATTGCAACTACAAAGTATCGATAAACA
>JALWDW010000044.1 GCA_027036675.1 Candidatus Dojkabacteria bacterium | reverse complement strand
CGATATATATGTAGTCGCAAACCATTGCGCCATCACATGTGCGCCATTACAAGTGAGTCCTTACCAGTATCGGAGTAGTGGAGTGTAAATGTGGAGGGACGGGGGAATTATTTATTGCTCGGTGCATACTCCCGCGTAGTTCGTGGTCACAGTGTTGCAAAGGGTGGTACACGTATGTTACGAGTAGAGTATTATGTAGCGACTCTTGTTGCGGTGCGGACGCGCTGCGTTTTTTCCGCAGGTATGTGAGATTGGTATAGGTGTTTACCAAGGTTCGATACAGATCGCATGTTCGCTGATATGGGTAATAATGAATTGAAGTCGGCGAATGCAGAGTTGCCGATTTCATAGAGTGGTGTGTATTGGAATATTTCCGGCGCGGGACGGTAGTGTCGCATCCTACCGGTGGTTTAAGTACTTTGCAAACTCATCATCGTTGTCGATGGTGTGTTTCAACGAGTCTCTGATCAATTTGGTTCTGCTTCGTTTGTAACGATTTTGCGCCCAGTCCAGATAAGACCGTTCCAGATTGTTGAGGACGAGGTGGAATCGATTTTTTTCATGAATTCCGGCGTATTTGTTTATGAAGACCCTGATTATTTCATCCAGCTCATCGGGCTTGTATTCCACTATTTCCAGGATGTCAGAGTCAATGCCATGGATGAACATCTGGTTAAATTGCCGATATTTACGTCCTTGCCAGAGTACCAGTGTGGGTTTACGCATCTGCAGTGCTTTGGTGATCTGATGTCCGGTGCTGAAGTTTGAGACGGTGTCCTCGATGATCACCAAATCGGCGTCACGGATCCCTTGTATACAAGCTTGATATATGGCTTTGATATCCCGCAACTCCTTTTGTTTTCTTTTTAACCTCTGTTCCGTATGGGGCAACCAATCTCTGGTGAGTACATGGCCGTCTGACACCAAAAGGTGGCGAATACGGAAATAAATATCTCTGTATTTATTAAATTTGGCTGTGGAACACGTAAAGTATATTTTCATGAATCGGACAATTTTATATGATGTGCGAAAAATGTGCAATATGTGCATTGTGGGGCGGTGTATCGTCGAGTATCATCTGTCCATTAAATTAACAAAATATATTTGCAATGGATATTCAAAGTTATTTGGCGACGGATCCAAAACTTACACGCGCCGTGGTTGGGTTTGCGGTATCAGAAGATGAGGTTGTCTTGGGTCTGCGGAAGAAAGTATCAATAGGTCTGGGCGCAAATCTGATCGCCGGGATCGGTGGGAAGGTTGGGGATATTGCAGGCTTGGAGGATGAGACTGATGATGAGGCGTTGATTCGCGAATTTAGGGAAGAGATAGGGATTTCGATTTCCGGATTTAGGAAGATGGGGGAGATTCGCTTTTTGTACCCCACGAAACCAGTGTGGGATCAATTGGTGATTGCTTATGTTGTGGATAAATGGGATGGTAACTCGCAAGAAACGGATGTTATCAGACCGCAGTCCTTTATGGTAAACGATTTACCTCTAGATTTCATGTGGCCCGATAATCGGTATTGGGTGCCTAGGGTACTTGCTGGGGAGCAGATCGAAGCGACGTTTCTTTATGGGGAGGATAATAAGACTATTGCTGAGTGGCAGGTTGGGGAGGCGACGTATTGACCGGCGCCTGGCGGAGGGGACAGGATTCGAACCTGCGGTACCCTTGCGGATACAACGGTTTTCAAGACCGTCTCTTTCGACCACTCAGACACCCCTCCACGCAAATTATACACCATGATTGGCCCGAATGGGGGGATAAAACAGTACGGATACAAAAACAAGCGTTGCACAATGCGATACGTTCAAGTACAAGAACCAAAGTTGCTAGGTTCGCGGTCGCCAAAATTTATTTTGTCGCTGTTTCTTGGTTAGGTTATGTAATACTTGTTGATATGTTAGGCCTTTATTGCTTCGTAGGAAACGTATAGCAGATTGATACGCCTCTTGATCGTTTGAATGCGGTGTATGATAGACTAATTGTACACCTGCGTATTGGGCGGCGAGGATTTGAAGTACGGCCATCACGTTTGCAGAATTTCTAAACACGCCCGTACCCCATGGACCTGTATGTATCGTGTGGATGCCGTAATCCCTGGCCAATTTAAACGCCCTGTATGCGGTATTTAGGATCTCTTGATAGTTTTTATATGAATATGACGCACTCCTACGTGATGACATATCTGGTGCAGCCATTGCGAGGATGTTGACGAGACGAGGTGGATAGACTTGTCGAAAGTATTGAGACACGTTCTGAGCTGTAATGTGAGCTTTGTCTATAGGATAACGGTGTCGACGACCAAATTGAGAATTACCATATAGATTCTTTCCTCTCCCGATGAATCTATGTGTTTGCCATGTGCGGAGGAGCAGAGGTATAGTATCAAGCCTTATGTTGAGATGTTTAAGTGTATTGTTGATGTGTGGTAATTTACTCAATGCAGCTACTTGCAGGAACATTTTTTCTTCTTGTGCAAAGCCATTCGTGAATACTCCACCACCGAGAGACGTTGGGTGTGCGAAGTCTACAACAGCCTCACCTTGCTGAATATCGTCAAGACTTATCTGGTTGTTGTTCTGTATTGAACGTATATTCCGGTCCCATATCTGCTTGGTGCGTAGGTCGATATTGACCATGCGAGCGTACATCAATTGAAATTGAGAGTGAAGCTGTACTGGCCTTGACTCATTGTCTTTTAGATTCGTTTCTAGTAAATATCTTTTCTGCGCACAACAGACATTTTTTAATAGTTCAGCATGGGATGCTGGTCGAATCGCGTCTCGCGGAGTTTGCCCCCTTTGAAATTCATCTGGCGTCTTTGCTCCGAATAGCTGCATGTTTGTTGTTATTATAATTTATATTATGGCCAGCGTCCCTACATTTTAGCTCCTCTGCGGTCAATAAAATTAGAGACTTTCCGCTTCCAGTCTAACTTTCCGTAAAGAACACAAATATCTCAAACGCCCTTAAGGGAGCTTGTATAACGGTCTCGTATCTCATTTAATTCTAGGGTCTTGTGAAGATCAGAGAGGATTTTTCCTCAGCTCCTTCATTAATAATTTATATATTTTATCACCCCTATGGTTCCAACGCCACTCGGACTCTTTCAAATGTAGCACGAACTTCTCTTTAGGCACTCCATTGAATTTCGCCATCCTCCTCTTTGCATAACTCCGAAAACTTTCTATCCCGTTTATATGGCTTTTACCACGTGCAAATTCATTTTCTGAATGAAACACTCGATAGTGTTTGTATCCGTTCAAAACTAAACTATCATAACTCTTCCAACCGTCTGTGTATACTGTACTCTCCTCCAATATCTTACCTTTAATTATTGGCATTAGCTCAGCTTTACTGCAATGCCTTACAATCTTTGTGTATACCTTCCCATCCCGCTTTAGAAGCCCAACTACAGGTACCTTCCCTTTGGCTCCTCTACCACGCTTCCCTCTAACCCGTCTTGCTCTAAAGTATGACTCATCTACTTCAATCTCGCCTGCAAATTTACCTTCTTGTTTTGTCAGGTCGTAAATTCGTAGACGGAGTTTTTGATATATATCTGAAATACTCCTTCGAGAAACGTCGGTTAAATTCGCTGTTTGAGATGCAGTAAAATCCATAGAAAAATATCGCAATATCTCCCTGAATTTAGCTTCTCTAATTCGCGAATATTTACAGTACTTATTTCCCATTGTGTCTAGCGGCTTTACGAAGGGTTATACCACCGTAAGCTTCACAAGACCCCAATATTTAATCTCGATTTCATCGTTCCTTAATCTTCCCTTGCTATGATTTGCTTACTCCAGTCAAATGAGGCGGAGATAAGTTGAAATCACCAAAGTAGCAATGAATTTTCGTTCCTGGCGGGATGGTCGCCGTCGTACTTTGTTTCGTATCTGGTTGTCGCGTAAGCGGTTTGGGATGACTCGTTGGAAAAAAGTACTCTTGAGGCTGAAACATACCGGGGTACTTTTGATGTTAATATCAGTCATCCTGGCAAACGGGCCGATCTACAGCAAAATGACGGTATTGCGCAGACGCATACGCAGTGTCGGAATACCCGTACCCGTAGGAGGAAACGCCGTATCGCAAACCCTATTGCAAATATTGTCGCTCTTGCCGAAGCTTCCGATTGTGTATGCGGACAATTTTTACCCAAGTGGTGAATCGATGCTCTGCGAGATGTATACTGGAGTGACCATAACATACGAGCAAACCCCACCGGGCTGTCCGAGCGGGACGAAACACGACTGTATTGACTACGATCCCGGCCTGTTGCGAGGAGTGAACTACGCATGGACGCAGTCACATCGGTATTCGGACATTGCATCGATCCCATTGCTGAGCAGGCGCGGCGACGTAGCGAGCTACGTCGCCGCGCCCCCGGGTACGAAGGTTGGATTTCACTTTTTCGGTGAAAACCATGCTACGCATGACATATATATAGACAAAGTGGCGATACCGCTGGCGCGTGAAAATCCGACCCTGGGCGACTTCACGAGACTTGGCGCGAGCGCTGTCACGTCTCCGGTCGTATACAGGTCCATCGGTGTGAACCATACAATGACGGCCAAAAAGCATATAAGTGGTCCTATCGGTACATACGCACCTCATCAAACCGGACCCGGCCGACTGGCGTATGAATTTACTCTCTCGCAACCGATGCGTTTGCATTCACGCAATATATCTTACCACTTTGCGGGAAACGACCTGGTGGTGCAGGTGGGGACGACCGTGGAAAACGACTCGGAGTACTTTTTACATCAAGTCGTAGTGAGAAATAATATTGGGATATATGATTGGATGTACAACAATGACTACCGACCGCACCAAAGACGTACATTTGTGCATACAATCAATATGGGAACCAACTATACCGCGGACATGACGTTGGCTCCCACCAGGATAGTGGACAACAATCGGCACTCGGAAAAAGTCTTGCTACCGCAAGACAATATCAATCAAGTGATACCGGAGACTCAAAGTGTGTTGACCTCGCGGAACGACGTGCCGGCACCGGCTAATTGGCATAAATATCAGTTGACCTTGGGAGCGTTGCGAAACGTCGGGAGTACTGATCATTTCTTTCAAATAGACCTTTTGCCCTATACGTACTATTCTGGTGCGACGCAAATACATGTGGATGCCGTATGCGGGGATGGGGCGTGGCAATTTCCGATAGGCGAGGAATGCGAAGACGGTAATCGCATCGACGGTGACGGTTGCGACCTAAATTGCAAATTGGAATATTGCGGAGACGGCAAAGTGCAAGTCGGCTTGGGGGAATCTTGCGACGACGGGAACACTGATGAAAACGACGGTTGCACCAGCACATGTCAAACGGAGTATTGCGGGGACGGGGTGCTACAGGTGGGTCTTGGCGAACAATGCGATGATGGGAATACCGACAACGAAGATGGGTGCGATATCTCGTGCTCGGTAGAGTATTGTGGGGACGGCGTAGTGCAAGCGGGTTTAGGTGAACAATGCGATGACGGGAATATGGAAAACGACGACGGATGTACGGCAAGCTGCCATGTGGAATATTGTGGCGACGGTATACGCAATGGGCGTGAAACGTGCGATGATGGGAATACCGTGTCCGGCGACGGATGTGATATGTCATGTTTCACGGAGTATTGCGGGGACGGGGTGCTACAGGTGGGTCTTGGCGAACAATGCGATGATGGGAACGATAAAGATGGTGATGGATGTGATATGAATTGCAGGTCTGAGTATTGCGGTGATGGAGTAATCCAAAATGAACTTGGCGAGGAATGCGATGATGGAGGCACGCAAGATGGGGATGGTTGCAGTGCCAGATGCAAGAACGAGTTTTGCGGAGATGGAGTGGTACAGGAGTATTTGGGCGAACAATGCGACGGCGAGGTTACTTGCGATGAGGTATGTCGGTGGAGATCCGGAGGTTCGAAGAACGGCACTGGGCGAGGGAAGAAAACCGATATCCTTGGAGTCACTTTCACTGATGCACGGTCGGGTAATCGCAAAAATGATAATGAAGATACGCGATCGACAATATTGGCTAGATCGGGATATGCGTTGTCTTGGTATATGGCCGTCGCCGGCGGGATCGTATTGATGGTGTTGGGGAAGTTGACGTATCGGTAACGAACCCTCTCTCATGACCTCGCAGTCGGAGTCTCGATTAGACAAATATTGTTTGTCCCAAGTCTTACGGACGGATGTCTACACCCAAAACGTCGGCAGACCCAGTACTGCGCTCAACTTTTCTCGTAGTATGGCTTCTGGCACAACATGTATACATTATGCGAGTAGATCGGCACACTGATCTTTTGATGAGCGGCCCGTCACACGATCGTTTCCACGATTTCGGAGTCATTTCGTCTCAATCGACCCTACGGTCAGGGAAATGATCCAGCGGTATTGGAACAATGCACGTAAGCAGGCTTCTTCGGGAGTAGCGGTATACGGGTATATAATATATAGTAGAATGAGGCTGCCATTGGTCGCACCGGGTAATCATATTTTTGTCAATGCATCATTATGGGAACAACCAATTTACAAGATAAGTCCGTGCCACAGAGTGTAGGTGGGGATGATACTGATTTGCGGAAGCGCACTGTCAGATCTGGCAGTGGCAATTATCCTGGTACGCCACAAAAGCCTACTGGATCGCATGCCACCGACGATGGGGTCGGAAATATAGGCGTAGCAAGTATGGATACGGATAGCTTCAAAGTCAAAACTACTCTGCCGGACTATGTGCAAAAAGTGGCGCGAATGTTGGTGAAAGAGGGTTATGAAGCGTATTTGGTTGGTGGAGCGGTACGTGACCTCATATTGGGGACTACTCCGGACGATTACGATATTGCCACGAAGGCGAAACCGGACAAGATGTTGAAAATTTTCCCCAAGGCCGTATCGACCAGCGCGAAATTCGGGACGATTTTCGTATTGATGCCAGACAAGCATGGGGAGACCTACGAGGTGGAGGTGACGACGTATAGGAATGAAGAACATTATACAAAGGGGCGGTGGCCGACCAAAGTGGAGTTTATAGACGATATCGTCCAAGATTTGGCGCGTAGAGATTTCACGATCAATGCAATGGCTTTGCATCTGAGCTTGGATATGTTGGATGGAGAGGAAACCGAGAAGGAGTGGGTTGTGCTTGATCCTTTCGGTGGGCGAGCGGATCTGGCGAAAAAGGTGATAAAAGCGGTCGGGGAGCCGTTGGAGCGGTTTAAGGAAGACGGTTTACGTTCCATGCGTGCTTGTCGTCTGGCATCGCAACTGGAGTTTCGCATCGAGCCGGAAACTTTTGAAGCCATCCGGCGCACTATACCGGTATTTGCGCAGGTATCGCCCGAACGTGTCCGAGATGAATTCGTCAAGACTCTGATGAATTCGCCCAAGCCGTCGTACGGGATTGAGTTGATGAGACAGGCCGGCCTTTTGGAGGTTTTCATGCCGGAACTCCTTGAGGGTGTCGGTGTCGAACAAAAACTATTTCACGCCCACGATGTATATACGCATTCTTTGGCGACTTGCGACAGGGCTCCGGATCGTATCAAATTGGCGGCGTTGTTTCACGATATAGGGAAGCCGAGGAAAGATACTCATGATGGGCATTTTTACGGACACGATCTCGAGGGTATGAAGATGACAAAGGAAATCATGACAAGGTTGCGTTTTTCCAAATCGGAGATAGAGCGTACGGCCAATCTGGTCCGACATCATATGTTTTATTACCCGTTGGCAAAGGGTGAGACGAGGAAGAAGGGGGATGAGAAATTCCACGCCGGCGAATGGTCGGATGCCGCGGTCCGCAGGTTTTTGGCCAGGGTAGGGGAGGAGAATATTGATGATCTTTTTGAGTTGAGAGTGGCAGATGCCACTTCCAACCCGAAGACCGCTTTTGATCCGGCGGAGATAGAGGCGTTGGAGGCGCGTATAGCCAAATTGCGGGAAGAGGATATGGCGTTGAAGATTACCGACTTGGATATAACGGGGCACGACCTGATGGAGTTGGGGATCCGACAAGGGCCGGAAATCGGCCGTATACTGAAAGGGCTTTTGGACAAAGTCATCGAGGATCCTTTGCTGAATACGAAGGAAAAGCTCGTCGAAGAAGCGCGTAAAATGGCTGCACTTTGATGTCAAAGGCCGGGCCTCCGCCTGTTTGATTTCAACATCTAATCCAGCATCCGTAGGTTATGAGATTGACTATACCGCCTCAGACAGTAGGGGGCTGCTTCGCAGATTCATAGATGAGATTTTAATGCCTCCGGCGTGATTCCTCGACCGTAAGGTCGATTGGGGATGAAGTAGCCCCCAAATCGTCAGGACGATGTGCTGAGGGTTGCTCAGCGGATTGCTGTCTATTTACCTGTGTAATGTATGCATGTTGTACTCGAAGCTACGCCATGATATGCGTTGAGAACAAATTTGCTTCGGCAGTATTTTGGACATTGACGATATTCGAAAGATTTGGGGCAAACGAAAAGAGTGCGCAACTTTCGTACTCAGGTACGTCTCCACGACTGCATGGCTGAGGTAGCCCGGTTGCCGCACCGCAGGTGCAGTTCGTGTCAGCCCGCGCTGTCATTACATAAATTCGCATAAGGTGGGTCGGTATATTGCCACAAAAGGGGGCAAATCACTATTAATTGGTATTGCGTACAAATCCTGTTGTCATGGGGCGGGAACTGTATGCGCTGTAAAACAGGTCTTTCCCGACCCTCTGGAAAATCACGGTATTGGCCAATTAGGCCCGTACCGACGGGGTTCTGCTTCGAAGGGTTGGTAGCACCCCCGGGTACAAAGCCCGGCTTCGCCCCCTTGTGTTCTGCGTACGGACTTTGTACAATGTACTCAACCTTTAATATAACTGCCCATTTCAGATGAAAGTAAAGTTTTGCGGAGCAGCTTCCACAGTGACCGGATCGTGCCATTATGTGGATACCGGACATGTGAAGATACTGGTTGATTGTGGCGGTTTCCAAGGCGGACACGACCTGGAGAAGATGAATTATGAAAAGTTTCCGTTTGATCCCGCTGAAATTGACTATTTATTCCTCACGCATGCTCATTTTGACCATGTGGGACGTATACCGAAATTGGTGAAAGAAGGTTTCCGAGGAAAAATCATCTGCACGGCGCCGACTCGAGACCTCGCCCGCATAGTACTGGAAGATGCGGCGCATATCCAAGAAGAAGATTACAAACACTATATATCCAAGGTCAAGGACAAACGTATACCGCGACACGTGAGGGAACGGGCCCCCGAGGAAGGCATGCAATACGCGTTGCACGAGCCTCTGTACACAGCCGATGATGTGCGACTTGCTATGGACCTCTTCGAAACCTACGAATACGCATCTTCCGTGGAACTTTCTGAATACATCGAATTCAGGATGAGAGACGCAGGGCATATTTTGGGCTCCGCCATCTTCGAACTCTGGGTTCACAATAAAGTCGGACGTTTGAGGAAACTCGTATTTTCCGGAGATTTGGGGCAACCGGGACAACGCATCGTCAGGGACCCGGATTTGATCAGGGAAGCCGACTATGTGTGGGTTGAATCGACGTACGGTGATAGGCTGCATCCGACCAAGGATGAAACCGTATTGGAGTTTTTGTCCATTTTGAAAAAGGCGCAGGAGAAAAATGGCAAAATTTTGATTCCTTCGTTTGCCATAGAGAGAACTCAAGAGATCTTATATGAGTTGAACGCATTTTATGAGGGCGGGTTGCTTGATGATCTGGAAATCTATCTGGATAGTCCGATGGCGCGAGCGGCTACCGAGGTATTTGTACGATATCCGAGGTTCTACGATGAAGATGCGCAACGGTTGTTGGCAAAAGGCGACGATCCGTTTGTATTTCCGACATTGCATTTCACGCACGATGTAGACGAATCCAAACGATTGGTCAATCGCAAAGGGATCGCGATCATCGCGGGTAGCGGGATGGCGACCGGTGGCAGGATAGTCGATCATTTGAGAAATCATTTGGAACAAAAAGAGACTACGGTGGTGTTTGTAGGCTACCAAGTGCGGGGTACTTTGGGCAGGAGACTGTTGGACGGGGAGAAACAAGTGAAAATCAGGGGAAGGGAATTGCAAGTGAATGCGGACATCAAAAGTATCAGCGGATTTTCTGCGCATGGAGACCAAAGAGATCTGCGATACTGGTTGAGAGCTTTTGGCAATTCACCCAGGAAAGTGTTTGTGGTACATGGGGAAAAGGACGTTGCACACGGGTTTGCCGAAAATATACGTAAAGAGTTGCGATTGGATGCGGTGGTTCCCGAAATGTTCGACGAGGTTGAGATAGAGTAAATTATTTTCAATGAAACCGTAAAATGGATATAGATTTTGGGAAATACAAAAGTGTCGATGCCATAGAGGATGACATCAAAGATATCGTCATACAGGGCGCGACCAATGTGGCGTTGGCCACGTTTGCCGGTATGCATCTGACATTGGCGCAAGTGCAAGAAAAAGGTGTGCTCACCAGTAAGGGGGTTATCGACAGAGTATTGGAGACGGGTGATAGACTGGCCAATGCCAGGCCAAATGAGCCGTTGGCGAGGAACGGTTTGCGTTTTGTTTCATACATGATGCGGACCAGGGGTGCATACGCCGAACCGTTTGAAAATATCCCGACGGTACTGGACCAATTGATCACGGAATACGAATTGATGGTGAGAACCGCCAAAAATCGTATCGTGGAACATAGCCGTGAGATTATGAAATTGCGAGACCCGTTTCGTCCGGAAAAAGATGGGGATGTCAATGAAATCCTGACGCATTGTCATTCCAGTACGGTTGAACGCGTGATTATCAATCAAGATAAAGAGGTTGATAATTTCAAAGCGGTGTGTACTGAAACCAGACCGCATTATCAAGGACGTATCACCGCCACAAACTTGGTGCGCGCCGGCGTAGACACTACAATGGTCGCGGATTCGGAAGCTTCAGTATTTATCATAGGTAGGGGAGGGGTCAATGTGGATGTGGTCCTGCTCGGGTGTGATGAAATTGTCGCAAACGGCGGGTTCATCAACAAGGTTGGGAGTTGGCAAATAGCTTTGTCGTCGTACTATGCCAGTGTGCCGGTGTACGTCGTCACGCCATTGCTGAAGATGGAGGTGGATACAAAATTCAAATTACCAAAGATAGAGGAAAGAGAGGCGAAAGAGGTGTGGGAGGACGCGCCCGAAGGTTTGACGATAAGCAATCCGGCTTTTGACTATGTAGATCCGCACCTGATCGATGGATACCTCACGGAATTTGGCGTGATCAAGCCAGATATGCTGATGCGTACGGTCCAGAAGGAATACGGGTGGCTGTTTTAGTACTTGACGCCTTCGGTCGGGGAGTATTAAAAGTCGAGGTTGAGACCCTGTCTTCAAGCCCACTGATTGGATAGAACCCTTGTTGCCATAGGGATAGGGAGATGTATTTCGACCCGATCGAATATGTAAAATGGGCGTATTCGACATATACAAGATACGTTGTGCTGGCAACAAATACCGTGTATTGCACTTAGTGAAGGCGCTTACCTGGGGGTATTTTCCCATGTCGAGACTGATGACTCTTCAACACGCTCTACACTTGCCTTTGTGGTACGTCACACAGTTCGACAACCTTGTCAGGTGTACAAAAGCCTTATGTTTACGCAATACTTGCAGAAGTGCCGAAATGCGTCCTCCAGAGCGACGGACATCCGTAAACGCCTATACGACAACGTAAATTGCCCGTTAAATTTCGATTAAAATAATATTAAGTGCAAGATTTTCTTGAGTGTTATCCCCATGATAATAGGGTTTCCATGTCAAGTCTGGGGCCCAAGCCCGGGGTTCAACCCCGACTTCGATCGTTTGGAAACAGAATGCGGGGAGGTGGCCACATCGTTTGTGTCCTGTGTGTACGGGGAATTACACTGCGAAGTAGTTTTTGATGACGTCTTTCAGGCGTTTTACGGAATCGTCGTCCGCTATGGAGGTCGGGATGACCGCCACCGCCGGCATATTGGCAAAATCGTTGAGAACTTTGTTCAATTTTATATCGTCGACTTCGTCACTTTTGCTCAATACTATGATTTCGTCTTTTGTATCGAGACCGAACCCGATTTGTCGGATTTCGTGTCGCATGGTTTGGTAACTTTGCACCGGCTCCGGCGTATCCAACGGCACAAAATGCAGTATCAGTCGACTGTGCTCGGTATGTTTGGCAAATTTGATGCCCAATCCCTTGCCCTTGTGAGTGTCTTCGATCAGGCCCGGCAGGTCCATCAATCTAAGCCCGTCCATCAGCCCGATTTGCGGGTCCAATGTGGTGAACGCGTATGACGCCGTCTTGACTCGCGCATTGGTCAACGCATTTAGCATACTGGATTTCCCAGCATTTGGATAACCTATGAAGATGACGTCGGATTGCAGTTTCAAGACGAGGTCGACCGCCACTTCGGATGCTTGCATTCTTTGCTGGTTTTGTTGCGGGAGGAAATGGGGCGCTTTTTTCAGGCTGGTGTTACCATATCCGCCCAACCCGCCGTCCAGAAGTTTGACTTTTTGTCCGTGTTCGGATATTGAGGTGATAAGCTTATCCCCATCCCATACTTCGGTCAACAACGGTAGCTTGACTACCAAGTCGTCGCCACGCGCGCCCTTTTTATTAATTTTGTTGCCGGGCTTGCCGTCCTTTGCGGCATAGGTACGGTCGTGTTCCAGTCCGCCGAGATCGTAAACATGCGTGGAGCCTTCCAAATACACATCTCCGCCATCCCCGCCGTCTCCACCGTACGGGCGGTTGGAATGGGTGGCGTGTGATCCCGGCCCGCCCTGGCCGGAACGTAGTTTGATTTTGATTCTATCTCGCAACATTGGGTGAAGTATAACATAGGGGACGAAGTCGGTCTCCAGACCCAGGGACGGAGCCCACCCTTTGGATCAAAATCCCCTTGCAGCAGGTTTGAGATAGTGAAAATCGTGATAACTTGCTGATGCGAGAAAATCCGAACATATGGCGTATCCGACCTGCGTGCCGTGACGACGGGGTTTGTGCATAGTCCTGGTAAGTAGCTATGCGACGCAGTTGTTGGCGGTACTCCTGTTGGGCTGATACCCGGTAATGTAGTGACGGAGTCGCAATCTGTGATACGTCCGTAGTCGGCCTGCGAGCGAGGAAAAACGGATCAGCGCTACGAGGGCTTCTGCCCGGAGTCATGATGAGTCCCTTATCGCGTGCCCGCAGTCCTACTCGGAAAGCGCACGGATTGTCGCTATGGAAAGTAGAATCTTGCGAATACAAGTGAAAACCCCGCCGTCATGGGGAAGGATCGCACTGGTGATGAGGACCTTTTGCAAAAGCTTGTGACAACGCTGTAAACCGGTGTCAAATTGCGATCGAGAAACGCGTCAAAAATCCCGGAATTTTATACATTATCCTTACGACGACGCAGTTTTCACCCCAACCCCGGGCTTCAACTTTGCGGTTGAAGCCCGGCTTCGCTTTACCTAGCTGCGATGTATTGTTACAATGACATTACTAAAATCAACCAGAATTCAAAATGGCATTGTATCTGCGATCAAAGAAAATAGATGAATCCACCGGCGACACGCAAGTAATCGTGTTGCATGAGAACACGGCGCGTGAATACGGTATCAACACGGGAGATATAGTATTGCTGGCGTGGCGGGATATCGAAATATATGTGACGGTGGACGTCAGCAATACGATCGTTGAGACTGATGAAGTGGGATTGTACGAAGAAGTATGGGGGAAACAAGGCCTGCCGGCGGGGGAGATGGTAAGCATAGTCGAACAGCCCCGACCCGAATCCATAGAGTACATCAAGAAAAAATTACTCGGCAAGAAACTTACGGAACGCGAGCTCGAAGTGATAATGCATGATGTCGCCAAACGTAAAATCCGCGAAGTGGAAGTAGCATATTTCATGGCGACTTTTTTCAATCCGGGGTTCGACGAAGACGAAACTTTGTGGACGGCCAAGGCGATGGCAAAAACAGGGGAAATGTTGGATTTTCGCAATATCAAGGATGGGAACGAAATCGTCGCCGATAAGCATTCGATCGGCGGAGTTGCCGCCAAAGGCGTAACCCCGATCTTGGTGCCCATCCTGGCAAGCGCCGGGCTAATTGTCCCGAACACATCCACACGTGCGATCACTACACCGGCCGGTACGTCGGATATACTGGAAGTGGTGATGCCGGTATCGCAAAAAGTCGACGATCTGTATTCGATCATCAAACAAACCGGGGCGTGCATGGTCTGGGGCGGATCGATGGAATTGGCACCGGCGGATGATGTCCTCATCCATGTGGAACGAGGTCTGCATATTCAGTCCTACCAAAAACTACTGGTAAGTATAGTGGCGAAGAAAATCGCCATGGGAGTGACGCATATTGTGATAGACATACCATACGGACAAGGCACGAAGGTGGAAAATCCGGATGATGTAGAGTTACTTGCAGATAGTTTCGTGAAACTTTTTGAACAAGTCGGCATTCATTGTGAAACATATCCTCGTCATGTAACCGCGCCGGATGGCAGAGGTATCGGTCCGAATTTGGAGATGCGAGATATCCTGCGTATTTTTGAACAGCACCCAGATCGACCGAATTCATTGGAAACATTGATATGCGATATGGCCGGGCAGGTGCTGGAGATGACTGGGAAGGCCGAACGTGGCGTGAAACATCATGTGAAAAATCTGGGTATGCGAATTACCGGCGCTTCGGCCGCTGATGGCAACGGGGCGAGTATGGCTCGTGAAATTTTGCATTCCGGCGAAGCGGCGAAAAAGTTTTGGGAGATTGCCAAGGCGCAAGGAGGGAGTGGTCCGATCAAGAGCGAAGATATCAAGTTGGGTGAATATACCCATGAAGTGGTGGCTGAACCGGGGATGTCCGGCAAGATAGATGTCATCAGCAACCGTGAGATCGTGAAAGTGGCGCGTGCATTGGGGACTCCGTTTATCAAAGAAGCGGGAATATATTTGGAGAAAGTGCGCGGTGATCAAGTGAGGGAAGGGAACGTATTGATGACATTGTATGCCACAAGCCCCGATCGGCTGGAATTGGGTAAGAAGGCGTTGGACAAAGGGCGTATGTGGCAGTTGGTGCAATGATATAGAGGTGCTTTGTAAACGTTCGAAGTCGGGGTTGAACCCCGGGCTTAAATCCCGGACTTGACATAGAAACCCTATTATCATGGGGATAACGCCCAAGAAAATGTTGCACTTAATATTATTTTAATCGAAATTTAACGGGCAATTTACGTTGTCGTATAGGCGTTTACGGATGTCCGTCGCTCTGGATGGCGCATTTCGGCACTTCTGCAAATATTGCGTAAACATGAGGCTTTTGTACACCTTACAAGGATATCGAACTGTGCAATGTACCACAAAGTCAAGTGTGGAGCGAGTTGAGGAGACCTCAACCCTGACGTTGGAAAATGCCCCCAGGTAAGCGTCTTCACGGAGTGCGATACACGATATTTGTTACCAGCACAATGTATCTTGCATACGCCGAATACGCCCCGTTTTACATATTCGATCGGATTGAAATACAGTTCCCTATCTCTATGGCAACAAGGGTTCTATCCAATCAGTGGGCTTGAAGACAGGGTCTCAACCTCGACTTGTAGCAGACCCTACGAGTGGTTGTCTTTGCAAGTTATCGCATCTGCAATATAGGCCATGGGAAATCATGGGACCGATGGCCTGCGCCTCACGGCTTTGATGTAAAGACGTTGGATGGTGACCGTAGCCGACAGAAACACAATCAATATACCGCATGCCGGCAATACTTGTATAAATACATTGCCAAACGGGTTGGACCTGAGCTTGTATGAAATCTCATCAATGGCCGTGGGAGTGAAACGATTCAACAAGTCCTCCCCGGTGCCATATTTCAACGACCCAAGGTCGGGGATATCGCTTTCCGCGAGCGCCACTAAATTGACCGTATAAACGTCGACGGAATCTCGCGATGCTGTGGAACTCTCGTATTGCGTACCGAAAAAATTATCCGAACCACTCTCCACAAACCACGTGATATGGTCCAGATCCGCGCCCACATACCGTCGATTTGAATGATCACCCCAAGTCGGATCCAACGACATCCACCCATACGACGGCACCCAGATCTGTACCCATTGGTGTGAAATGGTCTGCTTCTGTAAAACATTTTCCAATAGCGAGTTTTCCACATTGCTGGGGTCGTTTCCATATCCGATGACAGCTCTGGCGGGGACTGACTGGGCTCGCAACAAGGCTATCATCAAATCAGCGTATTCCATGCAAACCCCCGACCCTTGTTCCAACGCCTTCCTTGCGCCAAAACGGACATTGCCATCGGTTACTTTCTCCGTATCATATTCCAAAGTATCGGTAACGTATCCGTAATCTTTGTCTATCAAATCGCCCAAAGTCTTCGTATCTGCAGACAATCGGTCGGCTATTGCCCGGATATGCGCATCCCGTACCTCCCAATATGTATCGGGTTGCAAATACCTGTCCAAAGAAGTTTGCCGAACAAGGAATTCTTGGTACTTGGTCAGTGGAGTATCCAGATAATCATCCAATTGCTTGTTTTGTGATAAATCCAGATTCTCGGTGATGTATCCGGTGACGGTGATTTCTCGTATGGTAGGATCTTCGATCGAAAACGAAGCGTAAAGATTGCCGTCCTTGTCTTGCCGAACCTTGCTTGGAGGTACGGAAAAGTCTTCGAAATACACTTTTTGGTTGGTCTCGACGGAATCTCTCGGCAACGGGATGGTGATCGATGTGCTTTGATGCGGGAATGTAATCGTATCCTGCTGTGATGACGGCACTGGTTGTTGGATCATGAATTTATAATACTGTTTGGTGCCCAATTGGATCCATCCGGTTTGATTGAGACGGTCATCCTGGTCGAATTTGAGTACCCTTTCTTCTTTATTTTTTTGTAATTTGATACTTTTTGGCGTGATCAACGATATATCTCGCGGGTCCGATATGATATGCAAACGGGTCTGGTAGGAATATGAATTGGAATATAAACGCCCGTTTGCCGTATAACTTTGCGACGTAAATTTGGTATCCTCCGCAAGACCGGGTATATAGAGGTTGGTGATTGCGCCGATATTGGTAACCAACGAGGTGCTTTGATACTGAGCAATCAATGTGTACGGATGCGCGGAAGTAATATGGGAGGGAATACTGACATTGGCTTCAATCAACGCTGTATTTGAATTGGCAATATCATACGATAGAGGTGTGCCGTTTTCATCGGTAATCTGTAGCGTGTCCAGGATACGTCGTTGTTCGCGAATGAACTTATCGTGGTTTGCGATAGGCACAAAATTATTTATATATACCGTGTATGTCTGTGGTGGGATTTCAAACATCGGGTCTTGCACGCTGATAACCGTGGTACGTCGCACATCCATATGATCGTCTCCTCCACGGTACCGTAAATCCAATGTCACTTCATACTTAAACGTATCGGCGGCGCGAACGGTATTACGTCCGTATATGCCGGTAAGGGATATGACCAAGGCGAACGAAACGGTCGATAATATTTTGATACCTGCGCGCAGTTTGGAGGTTCTGAAAAAGGTATTCGCTAGGTTTCCATTCATGGTCAAAACTTCGTCTTAAACAACGGTATTTGGCTTTATTATGATATACTCTGATCGGTAGTATATCAAGCACGAAGCATCATGGCGGTTACGCGTTCACACAATCTGTCGGTAGGACTGGTCGGGTTGCCAAACTCCGGTAAATCAACATTGTTCAATGCTATCACCGGCAATGAGGTCCTGGCTGCGAATTATCCTTTTGCCACGATTGACAAAAACGTCGGGGTAGTTGCCATACCGGATCCGCGACTGGATGCGATGAGTGCAATGTTCAATTCGCAAAAAGTGGTGCCGTCGGCCATGACGTTTATCGATATCGCCGGTTTGGTGGAGGGTGCTTCCAAAGGGGAAGGCTTGGGTAATCAGTTCCTGGCGAACATAAGGGAAGTGGATGTGATTCTTTTTGTACTGCGGGCGTTTGAGAGCGACAAGATAGTACATGTCTATGATCGTGTGGATCCGCAAGCCGACCTTGATACCTTGATGAGCGAGTTGGCATTGAAGGATATCGAAAGCCTGCAAAAAAGATTTGATGAATTACCCAAGAAGTACAGGGGCAAAACGGAGGATTTGGAGTATGCGGACGGTTTTTTGCGCAGGGCGATCGAGTGGTTGTCCGAAGGTAAGCCAATTCGCGATATGCCAAAGGAGGATGAGCAACAGGCATTGTTGGATGATTTGTTTTTGTTAACCGATAAGAAAATGCTGTTTCTACTGAATGTCAGGGCGGGAGTGCAAGATGCGGCGGCCGATAAAATCGAGAAGTTTGTACAAAAGCAGGGCGAGGGGAATGTCGTCAAAGTGGACGTGAAGATGCTTGAAGAGATGAAAGATCTGAGTGCCGATGAGAAAGAAGAGATGATTTCCATGGTATCCGAATCCGAGAGGCCGGCAGTGGGCGACGATCTTTTGAAGAAAGTGTATCAAGTATTGGATCTGATCACTTTCTATACGGGTAGCGAGAAGGAGGCAAATGCGTGGGCGATCGTGAAAGGCGCGACAGTGCATGAATCAGCCGGTGTCATACATACGGACCTTATGGAGACTTTTGTGATGGCGGATGTGGTGAACATAAACGATTTGTTGCGGGAGGGTGGTTTGCATCATGCTCGAGAGGCAGGACTGGTACGAGCTTGCGGTCGAGATTATATCGTACAGGATGGCGATTATATAATAGTGAACACACATTAGTATCGTCCATACGGATGACTTCCCTCCAACGGGTCGTATAACGAGGGGTTCGTTTGGCTTGTTTGGGGTACCATGAGTCGGAGCACAGAGCGGTCGCCGGCAGGATGAGATTTTTGCCGTATTTGGCGTTGATATGATCGATGGCCGTGTCGATCCTGTGTTGTTTTTGAGTCTGATATATTCTGGTTGAGTAGCCATCGCCGGCTTTTTGCGTATCAAACAACGTGTATTGGATTGCAGATGTTGGAGCGATGTCCGATAGAGTGATGCCCACTTTTTTGTATTGTCGATGAGGTTGATAGATCTTGTAGAGTGCCTGCAAAGCGTGGGCGATAATTTCTTGCGTGGCGTTGGTTGGACGGGGTAACGGTACTGTTACGGATAGGTGTTGGTACAGTGGGTGGGGTGAGGTACTGTTGGTTGCCTGTCGCTCGGTCAATGTTAACCGAACCTGCAGTTTGCCGGCCACCGTCTGTTGAGCACGTAGCCGTATACATGCTTGCACGGTGTATACGCTGAGAGCTGCGGCGACGGCCGATAGAGCGGTTACCGGTTTGCCAAAACTGCGGGCATGCGAGATGGTTTTTTGCGTTTGATATGTGCGTGGAGGCAACGCCGGTACGCCGAGCAATTCATATCGCGTACGCAGCAAATTCGCGCCACCTATGCGTCTAACATCGTTGTTCGACAATGACAACAATCCTCCTACATCGGTGATCCCGCGGGCGAGCAGTTTTTTTGTCGTTTGTCTGCCGATACCCCATATTTGTTCCACCGGATAATTTGGATCCGTGGCACCGGCATCTATACGATGGACTTTGTCTACCTTGTCGTGTTTGGCGATATCCGCAGCAATTTTGGCCAATGTTTTGGTTGGTGCGATGCCGATAGACACGTTTATCCCGATGGATCGTCGTATGTCGCGTTGCAGAGTCATACATTGGGCGTAAATTTTTTCAGGATCGCGATCCACGGCGTACGCAAACGCCTCGTCTATGGAGTATTCTTCCATATGCGGAAAATACTGTCGGATGATGCCCATCATTCGCATCGACATGTCGTCGTACAACTCGTGATTACCCGAAACAATGATGATACCGTGCTTTTTGATCAGATCGGCAATATGCCATACCGGTGTTCCCATCTTGACCCCCAGGGCTTTGAGCCTTGCGGATCGGGCTATAATCAATCCGTCGTTGTGGGTGAGGACTCCAAGCGGTTTGTGCCGCCATTGCGGACTGAAAGCTTGTTCGCATGAGGCGAAGAAATTGTCGGCATCTATCAAAATATGGAAACTTTTTTTGCATGCCTTCTGTTTCATCACAATTGTGTGATCACCGCGGTCACGACTCCCCACGTCGATATATCACGTCCTTGCCGAGCAAGTTGTCGGTATCTGTCAAAAGGGAGCAGCGTATAAGATCCATCCAATATGGCAACCAATACATGTTGCCGATCCGGCGGTATGGATTTGTCTATGGCAATGATACTGTCCTCCCGACGCGTATAGTTGTGTATATCCGTCGAGGCGGGGATCCGAGCGAAGAAGGTGGAATAAGGGTTGGGGATGATCAGATCGTTCAGGTCCAGTCGGTGTTTGTATTGCATATGATGTGTGTTGTTGAATGCGGATTTCATAGTTGGATTGTAGGGGATTGGACTGAGGGTGTCAAGAGTGTCAAGGGGTGGGGTGCGGGGCGAAGCCGGGCTTCCCGACCTACCTTTGGGGCATACCTTAGCGTGAAAGTGTATATACTGCGATAAAAGTGGCGGTTTCCTGATGTCGGGAAGCCCGGCTTCAACATTACTCTATATAAGGTCGGCAGGTGGGCAATATCGACATACTTGCCTTGGACTTTGGCATGACAAAGCCTTTTTCGTATATTCGTATGGAAGTCGTATTTACCCGCATAGAAGTTGGCATTATGTGCAAACTGACTGCGTTGGCTTTGACCCTTGCTGTCATTGCTTTTGTTGAGGTAGTGACGCAATATTGCCCAGTTTGTACGGAAATCCAATGACAGATACTGTTGGTGGTATATGTACAGAATGCTTGTCAAGGAGGCGTTTCAGTATCCTTGTAGTGAGGTGTTGCCTGGATAGAAGTGTATTCACCGATTGTGTCGACGCTGTGTCGCCAAGAGTATTCAGTACTGTTGAACCTCCTCGATTACTGAAGTATAGGGCTTTACGGCGATACGAGCGATTCGCTGAAGCGCAGGGATACCCTTCGGTTCAGAGTGAAATACAGACACTATATTGTCATGAATTTTCGATGAAATACGATTTTCGGTCGGATTGAACTTGCAGTGTGGCGTAGGTTTTTGAGGCTGTGTAAATCGACAGACACCCTCTAGTATTTCACCCCTGCACTTAAGGGTGTCCCCAAAGCCCGGGTTTGTTATACTAAACCCGTGAAACTACTAGACGGCAGAGCCACTGCATCCAAAATACAAGCACAATTGAAAGAAGCGATACACGGTTTGATCGTCGATCAAGGTTGGGAGCCTCCGCATCTACACGTAATCATTGTGGGGGACGATTTCGCCAGTAAACGTTATGTTAGCAGGAAACATAAAGTTGCAGACGACCTTGGCATATCTGTCACCGTGCATACCTACGCCGAGGATACTGTCGAAGGGGAGGTGATTGAGCTAATTCGCAAACTGAACACCGACCCGCGGGCGACTGCGACCATGGTGCAGTTACCATTGCCCGCCGGGTGGGATACGGAGCGTGTTTTAAATGAAGTACTCCCGACCAAGGATGTGGATGCTTTGTCCGAGGCGAGTGTTGCAAGGTTGGGGGAAGTGGATATAAGGCAGTTTGATATCAAAAATTCATTAAAACTTAACCCGCCGTTCACGACGCAGGCCCCGCTCGCAGGGCATAAGTACGTCAGCAATGGTGTGGCGGTTAAAAATTCGTTAAAAACTAACCCGTCGTTCACGACGCAAGCTTTGGCCACGTCACAATCGCAAATGAGAAACCCGTCTACCACCAGTGGCGAAGGTAGGCATGCCGACCTTGCGAAGATTACTGATTTCATACAAGCTCCGGCTACCCCGACCGGGATAATGTTTTTGTTGGATCAGTACAAGATTGATCTTGCAGGTAAGCGAGCTGTGGTAGTGGGGCAGGGGAGGTTGGTTGGCAAACCGTTGGCCCAATTGTGGCGCATGTCCGGGGTTGATGTGGCGGTCGCGGATATCCATACGACCAATACTTGTGAGTTGACCCAAAAAGCCGATATATTGGCTGTGGCGACAGGTCAGCCGGAATTGATAGACGGTTGTTGCGTCAAAAACGGCGCGGTAGTCATAGATGCCGGTATACACCGACGGGAAAACACCGACGCAAGCTCGAGCACCTCGCAGACAAGCTTGATCGGGGATGTGAATTTTGACACGGTTTCCCCCAAAGCCTCGTACATCACCCCTGTCCCCGGCGGGGTCGGTCCGATGACAGTGGCGGCCTTGATGTGGAATGTGTATATGCTTTGGATACAGCAGTATGCGTCACTTGTAATCCTGTGAGAATTTGCTACAATCTGCATGCCTTCAGGTGTATCCAAGTATCTAAACATCAAATTTAATTAATCAAACCAAAATAAAAAATGGCTAAAAAAACTCAACAAAGGAAAAGTGCGGCACGAACCGACAGGCCGTCAAGGATTGGGGAATACGAAGCTATGATAGTACTGAAACCCCTCTTGCCGGATGACGTACGTCAGGCCGTCAATGATCATATCAAACAAGTACTCGCAGATTTGGATGGGAAAATCGTCAAGACCGATGTTTGGGGCAAGCGATACTTGGCGTACCCGATTGCTACGCACAAGGAAGGTTATTATATCCTTTACGACATAGATATGCCGACTTCGGGTGTAAGCGAGTTTGAAAGACAACTCAGCCTCAAACAAGAAGCATTGCGTTTTCTGGTGGTCAAACGGGATAACTTCTCCACGACTGCAAACACCATGCTCGCCGACAAAAAGGATGAAGCCGGTGAGGACACCACTGATGAAGCGTAATTTCCGACCGACTCAAAAGTTCGGATATTTCATACAGATTTCAGCGGAATTTAATATATAATTGCTAGAATCAGGTTAATAAATTAATCAAACATATTTATGTCAAGCAGATCTTTAAATAAAGTAATGTTGATAGGGAATCTGACAAGGGATCCGGATTTTCATCCGCCCGCCTCGGACGGGGGTACGCCATTTTGCACGTTTGCGGTAGCGACAAACAGGACATGGAAGACTTCCGACGGCAGTGTCAAGGAGTCCACAGATTTTCAC
>JALWDW010000043.1 GCA_027036675.1 Candidatus Dojkabacteria bacterium | reverse complement strand
GTACTACAAAACTGTATTCAACTCGTATTGCTTACTGTTGTGTACAAATCCCATTATCACTGTGACAGATGAGGAATGCCCTATATGCGGTGCTTTTCGCACATTCTCAAAATCACAGATTTTGACACTTCCTTCCTATGACGACGGGATTTTTCTCCAAAGGGTGGGTCACAACCCCGGGTCGGAAGACAGGCTTCGAACAGTTTTTACGGTATAATCGCAGAAGTTAATATATCAACCGACCCTAAGATGCCCGCAGAGTCGCACAACATGGAGTTACTGCTCGTAGAAGACGATAAGAATTTATCATCCGTGATGCGGGAATTTTTGCTGAAACAAGGATTTACCATCGTATGCGCATACGATGTCGACGGAGCGTTTGAAAAAATTCACCAAAACAAACCCGACCTAATCCTCTTGGATATCAATCTGCCGGATATAGACGGTTTCACCTTTTTGGATTATATCCGCGAGGAAGGGCTCGACATGCCCGTGATCGTGGTTACGGGGAACGTACAACGAAACAATCAAGTGCAAACATACGAAAAAGGAGCCAATCTTTTCCATCCGAAACCCATCGATTTCACACTTTTGGTCAGCCAAATCAACAATTTGATAAACAACAGCAGAAAGGATAGTGAAATTGTCGTAAAATCAGAAGACCTCGGACTGTCACTGAATATCATGTTACGGGAATTGAGCCATGCGGGTAGGACAGTGACGTTGACACCCGGTGAAACCAAAGTGATCGAGACGGTGCTACGAAATCAGGGTAACTTTATACATTCACAAAGTTTTTTATTACACAATGGGAACCCCATGCCAAGGAAGACTCGCGACAGTATTATCAGCAAACTGCGTAAGAAACTGCATTCCCTTGCACCGGGGCTGGAGTTGGCCAATATCAAAGGAACCGGGTTTCGCTTATGCAAGCGGGAATAATATCTTGATCGCAGTCCCCACGGAAAGCTTTGACTGAATCTTGAATTCTCCACCGAAGTGTTTTGTGACGGTCCGATGCACCGATTTCAGGCCGAGACCGCTTTCCTTGTTGGCAAGGCTTGCACTTGCCTGACGTATCCGCTTCAGTCTGTCCGGAGATATGCCTATCGCGTTGTCATTTATCTCCAGTATGGCTTTGGATCCTTGCTGTTGCAAGACGACTTCGATGATGGGTTGGCCGGTATATTCAGAATCCTGCAAATGCGCCTCTATGGAGTTCAACAACAGGTTGGCGATCGCTCTTTGGTATAGAACCGGGGACCCGTGCAATGTGATCCCCCGTTTGATATGAATTTGCAAATAGATTTTGTGATAATCAAAAAGGCTTTGCATCAATTCGAGTGTGCTTGCGGTCATATTGGATGCATCAAACGCCACTCGATTATGTTTACCTGCCAACATTTCTTTTGTGTTGATGATCATGCTCTTGATTGTACGAACCGCCTGTTGGATTTTTGTGTTTTTGATACTTTTATTGATCATTTCGCCTTCAATGACACTGATCGGTGTCGCCAGATCGTGTATCATGGGTGTGGCGATGCTGGTCAACAGCGAATTGCTCGCCATTGTCCCCATTTCGTCGAGAAGCCTTGCGAGATATCGTTTCCGCCATACCTTCTCTTGCGTCAATGTCCGCTTGGTGGCGGTCAACTCCATGGCGTATTTGTTTGCCAACTCGTAGGACGTCTCCATCTCCGTGAAACCCAAATGAACGATCCGCGCAATCAGGAACACAAGCCCCAACATCATGATTGTGTTGACAATGTGGCTGTCGGTGGGTTCTTGGATGTAGGAAACCCCCGCCCAAAGCTTGAAAGCATATACAACTATGAACATAGTTGCCATAATCACTAACAAGGTTCGCGAGAACGCCCTACTATGTGTAATAGTTGATGCAATTATGACGATAATAGCTATAAGCAAACCTCCCGTTGAGGTAATACCATCCATGTACACCAGGTACGTACTACCCAATATCAGAGTTCCATACATTGCGTGAGTAACAGTCTCGAAATGCTTGATATACCTATTCTTAAAGCGCAGTATAAACAAAAGGGTTGTTACAAGCACCGAGAAAGCATAGTCTATTAAGACATTGACATCGAGTCTTGGCTTAAGCCATATGACCTCATATAGGTAATAAAGAATCACAAAGACCGAGAACAACAAAACACTCGTTAGGATTGAGCCAATGACTAAGCGTTTGCGCTCCATTGAGGAAGCCGGCGTCACATACCGCAAACGCCGGCCCTGCGGAAGAGGCCTAATACCTCCAGCCCTGCGCATCTTCCCCATTATTTGTAATAACCTTCGGAAAATACCCATATTTTAAATAAAATGCAAGAATCTCCGCATAGTTCATAAAAATTTAATTAATAATTTAGTCCCCACAGCGTAACACAAAATGCCGTATAAATGCCGTACACACGAAAAACCTGTCCCCAAGCGGATTACCTACGTTTCACATCCGCCCCAACCGCGTCGCTGAGATGGCGGAACCCGTCGGCTTTGATACGACGTGCCAACCCGCGGTTGATCTCATGCACGACCTGAGGCCCCTCATAGATAAGCCCCGTCGCCAATTGCAAAAGCGAAGCGCCCAATCTGATCTTCTCATACGCATCGTCCGCGTTGAAAATACCGCCCACACCTACGATCACGAAGTCATCCGCATAGGTTTCGAAAGTCTTGCTGATCAGATTGTTGGCCAGCTTTTTGTTTGGATAACCGCTGAACCCACCCTTTTGGCCGTCCGGTATCGTATCGAGCAAATCAGGATCGGAACGGTCCTTGTTGAGATTGCCTATGATCACGCCCTCCACCCCGTGAGCTTTCGCCACTTCGAGCAATTCCCGGGTATCGTCCCAAGACCTGTTGATCTGTAATTTCAGGAACACAGGTTTTCGATCTTCGTCGGGAGGTGCGATTTCGTTGATAGCGTCGAGGAGTTTGCTCAATCGGTCGGGATCGGCAAAATTCTCACCATCTCCGGGGTTGTTGTAATCCCAGCCTCCGTGCGAATTGGGACAGGAAATATTGAAGGTATGGAAGTCCCCTACCCCAGCTTCGAGACACTTTTTGTACGAACCGATATAATCGGCGATACCTTCATCCAATTGGCAAGTGATAGCGGAGTTTGTCTTTGCTATGGAGATGCTGATCGGGAATGTGGATTTCCGTTTCGACAATCGCTCGATAACCTTGTCGACACCGATATTTTTCAACCCGTAATTTACCAGGATGGATTTTGACTTTTTTAGTCGCAAAAGGCGTTTTCCCGGATTACCTTCGTAAGGATGCAGAGTTACCGAACCGACCTGCATATACCCGAAGCCGATACAATCCAATATGTCGACCAAATTGGCGTCTTTGTCAAAGCCGGCGGTCAGTCCCACAGGGTTCTCGAAGCGAATGCCATGGATATTCTGTATCAGGACGGGGTCTGTAAACTTAAACAGTTTTGCCGTAAGACTGCGAGTGAGGCGATTGCTTCCCAGTATTCGCCCAAAGGTGGTCGTCCTATCGTGCACAAATTCCGGGTCAAAGAGGAAAAGTATCCTTTTGAGGATGTTTTTGTAAAGAAAACGGATGATCTTGATATGCATGGTGCATTATAGCATGGGCGAAGCCGGGCTTAGGTGCGGGGTTCAAACTACAACCTTCAAAAAAAAGATTGTCATGACAAGGTCAGTTACGCAAAAACCGGGATTTTTAATATCTTTTTAAGTGAAATTTAATGCATCATCTATACGGTCACAGAGGCTTTTGTACGCACCTGTCTTTACTTGGGGACTATTTTTCCCATGACGGCAAGGAAAGTTCGAGTACTTTAAGTTGTTGCTTCAGTACAATTGTTTTTCTGATTTTTTTACCATGAATAGGATATGAGTTGCATGCTTTTTCCAATGACAAAGGTCAATTACCGCCAACAAGGTCGGATACGATACGTGAATATGAGAAATAACAGAACAAATTCACTTCCAGATATGCCATCGTACCACAATTTGTATATGCCCGACAAATACCGCATTGAGTTCGATAACTGCTCTGTCACTATATAATACCCAAGCGATGGCAAATTGATCCACCACTATAAATACAGTCCGGCAGTGTATCTATTTAAGTTGCAAACATTCCCTGTAGTCATGGCACAAAGACCACAAACGCCGTACTTTTAGCATTTATTGTATATACGGAAGATCGCCTTTTTCGGTACACCTCACCTTTTTACGACAGTGTTTCCATCCGATGAGCGCGATTTAAGGGTGGGGTTCAACCCAGACTTCTCATTGCTGACCATTTGGTCTATACTTTGCCATGGCAAATGCAAAAAAAACACAGCTTAAAAAGCGAATTTACCTAAATCTGACAAATGGATTGGAATACCTGCTGCATCATCCGGAGCTTAGTTATGACGATATACGGCTAATACGTCTGCAATCTACGGCTTGTGAGCAAAAGCGCTGGGACTTTATACTAAACGATCTGGATTACGGGTTTTACATGGACTTAGCGTTGGGATATGAGGTGACAGTGGTGGATTATTCATCGAAACGTAAAATACCTCGAGCCGTATGGCAAGGTATGGCGTTTGTGCGGTTCGTATTGAACAAGGTATGGTTTGAACTTGATGAAAAAGTGATTGTCAGAGACGGGAAGGATAGTACAGAATATTTTAATCAGGAATTTTACAAACTTGAGCGTACGACTTTGCGGAAATTGAAATATTTCAAACGGTTTCTACGAACAGATGCAATCAAACTCTCCTTTGAAACAGATACAACGGAATTGGACGGTAAATACGACGAATTGACAGAGATTCTACTGAAGAGTTAGTTACTTCTTCAGTTTCGTTTCGACATGCACTGTATGTTTGCCGCATTTTGGACAAAACTTTTTCACTTGCAATTTGTCAGTTGCTTTCTCTTTATTCTTTGGTTTGAAAATGGTGTAGTTGCGACTCTTGCAAACTTCACACGCAAGAGCGATAACTTCATTCGTCTTCTTGGCCATTTTGGTGCTACACTGAAATTAAAACTTGTGCATTATATCACATTTGCTGTAGAATTATTCAGAATGACATTGTATAATGCATTACTTTGGTGGATGTAGCTCAATTGGTTAGAGCATCGGTTTGTGGTACCGAGGGTTGTGGGTTCAAGTCCCATCGTCCACCCCAGGTATTTTTTCTGCAAAGGTTTGAACAACTGGAATGTTAGACTTGTTCGGAAATAACGGTCACTCCCTGACTGCACCTTAGTTCTTCTAGTTTCTCGATCGACTTGCCCTCTTGTAGTTGTAAAGTCCGGGTTAAAGGCCAAAAACGGTTGCTATTTTTGCCTACCCCACTCAAAAGTAGCTTTTTCTTTCAGATATGAGAAGATTTGTGAAAACTCATCGGTTGTTTTTCTAAATTTGCTGTATGACACAAATATTTTTAATGAAATTAGCGGTAAATAGTTTTATTTCGAATAATTATACATCCTTATAGCACTGATTTCACTAAAGCTCCTTACTACCAATTGATTGAATATAAAAAATACTTCATGAATTCAAGGGTAACTATTTCTTATACTATTTGTTTATAAACTTTGAAGAACCTGAACTAAGAATTGACCACATAAAATTTTCCAATAGTTTTTTCCTATTAAATGATAAAATCTATTTGCCATTTGAACATCTTTTTAAATCGTATCAATTTAATTCAATACAGATATGAAAATAAAAACCATATATTTCCATAATCCCTCCATAAACTACGTATAAAGTAACCATGTACATCAAAATAATCACATGAAAGGCACGATTTTAATCGTTGAAGACAACTTAGAAATTGCTGAAATCGAGAAGGATTATCTCGAAAATGCTGGGTATAGGGTAGTGATCGCTATTGACGGAGAAGAAGCTCTCACGCTGTTTAAACAACAAGAGATAAACTTAGTGATTTTGGATCTGAACCTTCCCCAAATCGATGGCATAGAGGTCTGTAAAAGGCTACGTAACGATTCAGGAGTCCCAATAATTATGGTAACTGCCAAGACTAAGGAGATTGATGAGCTTCTGGGATTGGAAGTCGGAGCTGATGACTATGTGAAGAAACCTTTTAGCCCCAAAATACTTGTATCCCGTGTCAAAGCACTGCTACAACGCCCTCACCTTAATTCAGCAACGAAAATAAGCTATGGTACATTGGAGCTTGACATCGAAAAACGTAAACTCCTGAAAAAAGGCCGCGAAGTTCCAATTACAACCATACAATTCAATATTCTACTACAGCTAATGCAAAGTCCAGGGCGAGTATTTGAACGGTACGAACTAATCGACAAGAGTTACCTAAACGGAGATTTGCCAGATATCTTTGATCGCACAATGGATTCACATATTAAGAATATCCGCAAGCTTATTGAAGATGATTCCAAGAATCCTAAATATATTTTAACTGTCAGAGGGGTGGGCTATAAATTCAATGAAAATCTGTAAATCAACTTTTCTCAAAATATTTGTGGGGATAATTGTTACAACATCCGTTGTTATTTCTACTATCGCATACATCACCCACAGTCGAATTAACAAGGGCTTTGATCTACTAATAACCAGTCAGGAACAAGAATACTATAAATATGGTGCAGGAGTAGGTAAATACGCCACGGAGGAAGAAAGGGAGCAACGCCATAACAGATGGCTCAATGAATTTGAGGAAACAGTCAACACTTCTATTGAACTTGGCGCATTGGCTGGTCTCAGTATTGCATTAATCGCTGGTTTTATACTATCAAAGCATATCACAGACCCTTGAAACAGGTTAAAACAACAATTGGTCAAAGCACGGAGTAATAACTTCCAGGAAATACCTGTCAGCCGTTCAACTAATGAAATTCAGGATTTAATCGTAGAATTTAATAAATTGGTGAAAGAACTAAATCGGATTGAGAAATTCAGAGATGACCTCGTCTCGGATATCGCCCACGAGTTGAAAACGCCGTTGACAAATATCATAGGTCAAACCGAGGGTGTGATAGATGGCTTGTACAAAGCGGACACAAATCATATGAAAAAGATTGTTTCAAATGTCAAACAACTGGAATATTTAATATCTCAACTGCAAAATCTTACGCAAATCAGGTCAGGACAAATTGATTTACGTAAACAAGATATTAATCTAAAAAGTCTAATTGAATTGAGTAATTTGATTTTAAATAATCTAAAAATAATTCTAAATTAGTTATTTTTGAATAAATTTTGTACTCTTTTAATTTTATAT
>JALWDW010000042.1 GCA_027036675.1 Candidatus Dojkabacteria bacterium | reverse complement strand
ATACATATCACCTCATTACAAATATAATATTAAATCAATACAGAAGAAAAAAGATCTTTACGATATTATTATGACTCCTGACGATAATCGGCTCCAATTTGCAGCAGGACAATACGTATACGTTTCATTTCTATCCGAAGATGTTTCTTCAGAATCACACCCGTTTTGCATCGCATCATCACCTGATAACAGTGAAATAAGGCTTGTAATAAAAGAGTTGGGTGATTTCACTCGCACATTGGATAGGTTAAAAAACACTGATCAAGCTCTCCTCTATGGTCCACATGGACGGATTAGTGCTAAATACTATTTGGATGATAAACACGCCGTGTTTATCGCTGGCGGGATCGGAATCGCACCGTTTCTTGCCATGTTTAAAAGTGAGTCCACCGATAAACAGAGGTCAACGACTCTGTATTACTGTACGAAGTACAAAAGTGAAGCCTACTTTAATGAAGAATTAACTAAAATCGCAAATACCGACGAGAGGTTGAGCTATATAAACCATTGCTCGCGGGAAGGTGCTGGTCATTTAAACATCGGTAATGTCGTCAAGGAGCTTGGAAACCCTCAACAAACAAGATTCTACCTTTGTGCTAGCGGAAGTATGATGCAGGAAATTAAATCAAAACTAATACAACTTGGCATCGAGAAGCAGAACATCATACTCGAGGACTTTGATATGATTTAGATATATCTGATTTTCATACTACGTCCATATTTCCATACTATTATATCTTCAACAGTTTAGGTGATTTAATGTTACAACGTAAATCCACTGCGGATAGCAGAAACAACATTACGTATTCTAACAAAAGGAACTAAACTGCACTCGACAAGACACGAGTATAAGAAGTCTTGCAGACCAATCATTAAATTAATTTTAATTAAGAAATGGACAAAAAAGCATTAATATTAACCACACTAACGGGGATACTCTTCCTATCTACACTCGTTTTTGGCGGATTGTATTTTTTAAATAAAAATCCCACTTCAAACAATGCAACAGCTGATGTCTACGGCGACGAAAATCCGCACCATCAAGGGATGGGCATGCATGACCACAGCGAGACAGACGAGTATTTTGAGTCGTTACCTAAGGAAGAACTCTCCCAAGAAGAGATAGATGGTTTATTGCTAATGAGGGAAGAAGAAAAGTTAGCTCATGATGTCTATACAACGTTGTACGAGAGGTGGGATCAAAGAATATTTGACAATATTTCTGACAGCGAGCAAAGGCATACAGATTTAGTGGCCGGTTTACTCGAAAAGTACGATATTGAAGATCCAGTCAAGAGTAATGATGTTGGGGTTTTCACAAACGAAAAGCTCGGAGCTTTGTACAACGATTTAGTCAAACAAGGAGAAAACTCGTTGGTCGATGCATTGACAGTCGGTGCGACAGTGGAAGACCTTGATATCAAGGATTTACAGACGCTAATGGCAGAAGCCGACAATGAGGATATCCTTGCCGTATACCAAAACCTCATCAAAGGGTCTCGAAATCACATGAGAGCATTTACAAGGGTGCTAAATAGAAATGGTGGATCCTATGAGGCTCAATTCATTACAGAGGCGGAATATGAGGAGATTATCAATGCTCCTCCTGAAAACGGGATGCAATATGATTCAAAAGGCATGAGGAGAGATTAATAAGCGTATATCATGGAAATATAATTCATGCTGACAGTCAAATTATCAATACCAACTTATTGGTTCCACCTCAGGTCTTGGTGGGATCCCTTTAATCACTCTCTTTGAAATTTGTCCCACTGCTGGGATAAGCGTAACTAAAGCTTGCGGACACCCTTTCTGCATATAATCTGCAATAAAGTCATCACTGAATCCCAAATTTTGCTTTAAATAATCTACAAATGCTTGTTTATATGCTTCTGAAGATTGTTTATGATCGGCTACTGGTCCTTCTCGTCCAGCACTCACAGCTAGATGATAATCGGTAGAGTTCACTGTTGACGAGGTTTGCTCGTGCTGAAGAAAAGCTAGATCCCTATACGATTTACCTACTACTCGAGACAGCATCACAGCGACAATCACAGCCAATACAGGATCCTCTTCTTCCAGTTTCGCCTGGTGTGATATATCGTGCATAACATTGACAAGTTCGGTATTTATTTTGTCAAGTTCGTAACCAAAATGTTGCTTCGCCAGATCATTCAAAGTCATTCCCATTTGCGGGTCAACACTCTCATGTGGTACCTGCCCTAACTTTAATGACCTGAGATGAGTAATTCTAGCGACGTCATTTTGATCACGCTCTGGCATCTCGGGCACGCGGTCTTTGGTAGCCAGCGATTCACCGGCATAATCTGCGAACACACCATCTCCACTTCTAAACTCGCTCAAATAATGAATGATCACAGACTCCAGATTGATTCTACTTGCTTCGCTCAATATGGGAGTATCTAAGCGGATACCATTCCTCCTATCAATTGCAAACTTTAATTTCGTACCTAGGATATCTGCGTACCCTGTAACCACTTGTGCATCTCTCATACTATATGAAATACCTTCTATGCCTGCCCGATATTCTTCGGAATACCTTGCTGTTTCTATGAAAGTGACAGCATCATTAATGGAGCGTACACCACCCAGAGCCAACGGTAATAATTCTCTATTCTTCGCCTCCATCGCCTCAGCGCGTTCCAGTGTCATCGTCATCCTCAACAGACGATCGACGTCTTCAATATCTAGCCTGGCACCTCGACCCTCTGCTCTGACATCTTTCACATATTGGTAATTGGCTTCGACGTAGCCTTCTTGATATTTTGCAAGATGCATGGTGATCAAATGCTCGATCGCGAAAAAAGCGTACTCACTTAGCCCAGCGGGGAGGAGTACAGTGCCGTCATCGTGTATTTTGAAAGGAAATGTAAAACCTGACCATGTCATTTTGCCTGATATCATTCTATCTTCAGTACGCGAAATACTGATATTAGTGATCCCATATTGACGTATATTCTCATCAACAGAGATAACTTGTGGTGGATCAATCCATACATCAAACACGGTAAGAGCCTGCCGAACTCCTTGTCGTACTACGTTGTGATTTCTTTCTTTACTTGGATTCTGTTCACGGATCATACTTGCGACTTGATCCAGTGCTGCAAATGATTGGATCGGCGCTTCTCCGTTTAACCACCCCTCTTCGTTCAAGATATTCCAGGAAGCTTCTGCGAGTAGCATATCTTCATCAGTTTTTATCTTATCTTCAGCGGGATTGCGTACAAACCACAAAACAACAAATCTTCCATCTGGCAACGGTACTGCTTGTAATTCGATTCCTGCAGGTACAAACCTCCTCATAAATTGCATTTCGAGAGTTCCCAAAGTGGAAGAAAGTGTGAATGTTTGGATATTCTTATAGTCTTGCTCTAATTTCGCAGTGTTCATTTCAGTTAGAATTCCATCCTCAAGGCTGTACGCACGTTCCCATTCATCTTGTTTGCTTTTTGAATAAATCCGGTTCACCCATCTAGGAGGGGTATTGATAACCACGCCAAACGGATAATTTAATGATCTGTCAAGACGCGCAAGTATAGAATCGTTTGGATACTGTACTACCAATTCACGCACTTTTCTCCTGTCAACACCACCTTGTTCATTTTCAATGGCTGATGCTATATTAGGATCTATCACATCAGAAATGTTGTAGATATACAGAACTGCTTCATACTCTTCATCATCTGCAAGCACACGATCGAGGATATATGCCTTACGACTCAGGTCATCTATCCCGGTCATAGAGTCCAAATCCCAGTGATTTTCGACTGCAATATGCAATGCAGCCCGAAACATCGGATACAGATCAGAGTCAATTTTTTTTAGTTCTTTAAACAGCACACCACCGATATCAGGAAAGGCAATCAATGTCTCATTAAGTATTATAAACTTATTAAGTTTTTTCGCTAAAGCTACGGGGTTATTGAAAAACCCTCGTTTTTCTCTATTCAACGCCTTTTGAAGCCTTCTTATCCGACCGGTTCCTTTTGCATCTCCTTTTTTCTTCTTTTGGCTTTTTTGTTTTTTCTTAGGCTTCTTTTGTTGAGGTTTGGGTTCGCCAAATTCCGTTTGAACTGTTTGCCTATTAGGTTCTGTTTGTTGTTCCTGAGTAGCATCTTCGAACAAATTATCACGCGACAAGTATAACCATGCGACTACATCTGTCAATTTGTGTGTCAATTGACTATTATTGCTTACAGTATCAGCAGATTGCCGCAGTAGTTTTGCTTGCATGGCGGCTAGATCTATCAGAAAACTCACGTTCGGATCTGCCTGTACCGTTAGGTCTTGAAGCCCCTCATACCTCACTAGACTCCATGCAATCTTAGGATCTTTACGTCTGACTTGTGCAGCAAGAGGAAGGGCTGTTGAATGAAGACCGTCTTCTGGTTTTGCAACCTCTTCTTCTGCACCATCTCTAATTTCTTCCGCACTAGGACTCATAATATCGACTTGTTAGACATATTTATTCATCTGCTGCGATACTTTTCGGTATCGCCAGCTTTGAGACAAATTCCTCCAATTTTACCACAATTCCAAGCAACTTTATGCTATAATTACGTGTTTCAGGAGGTCGTGCGGCAATCCCGCAGTAGCTCAGACAGGTTTTCCTCTAGAGCGTCTGAAACCATACATAAATTTATCAATGTATGGTTTTGGGCGCTTTTTTTGTACCTAAAACCTGCAGGAAAGGCTGTCATGCTAACACAAAACAAAAAGAACTGTGATTTATATTATCCAAGTTCACAAATCATCGTGACAAAGGGAGTGAAAGAGTATAGGAGAACTATTCCTCGATATGTGTTGCCTACCGATGTAGTATTGGAAATAGGCTTCGCATGGGGTACTACTACAGCGTTGCTGGCTAAAGCAGCGAAACGGGTAATTGGGATTGACAAAGGCGAATCATACTACACCGCAATTCGTACCTACCCTACCTTGGAGTTATACAAAATTGATGGTTTCGATATTCAGTCAGTTATGCGATTTGGATTGCAATTTGATGTGGTTTATATTGATATTTCAGGTTGCAGAGAATTGCATACGGTATTGAAGATTATTAGAATGTATGAGAATGTGTTTAAGCCACGCTTGATCGTGGTGAAAAGTTCTCGTTTGAAGCGTTTGGTTAGTCAATGTGAAGTTGTGGGGGGATGACAATACTCGCAATATCTTCGAGTCCTACAGTGACTGATTCCTATACAATGCTTACTGAGGTGTTTTGGCCAAGTGCGTTGGAGGTCGGTGAACTAACCGTAATGGTTAGACCGTTGGGGTTTTTGGTACGAACATCAGTTTGGTATCCTTTCCCATATGCATATGTAATCAAACCAACAGGGGTTTTCTTCATTTTTTCTATCAAATTTTCATCTATGCTCCCATCTGGCCCAACTCTGAATGTGATTTCAAGTTCCCCATCTGGAGCTTTACGAGATATCGTATATTTCTTACCTGCTGGTAATGAAAGAAAATAGCTTGCACCAATCTTACCAAAGTTTTCAGGCTTTAATAGATACGTAGTACCGTCATCAAGGGTTACAGGTTCCTCGGGCGCTTGTTTGATAGGTCCTTCTTTACTTACTGTAGCGGCAGTAGGATGACTAGCAGGCGTAGAATCGCCCTCCGCGCCCTTTTCTACAGGATCATTTTCAGTTTCAGCCTCCCCAATAATCACCTCATCGGCAGTGCCTTCCGCCGCCTTTTTCTCTTCCTCGAGCTCAATGTATTTACTGTAATTCTTGGAGAGTTGACCATAAATGCCGGCCAGCTCTTCACCCAATCCTGCTTGATCAACAGTTGTATTTAATATGTCTACCAATTCACGTTTTCCTTCATCCCCACCTATCTCCCGTTGTTGAGAAGCGTCCAACAATATCGCATCCAGCCTACGTATCATTTCCTCAAGGTTTGTCGCATGTGTAGATGCTTGGCTTAGTTTAGAGATATCAGACCACAAGGTTTCGCTATAATGCAACTCAGCGAGCCTTGTAAACAACGGTAAATAATTTGCTTTATCTTGTGGCGCCAATGGGCGTATAAATTGTATATGCGTATCAAGAACCTGTTGAAAGTGACTATCTTCTTCCGCTCGCAAGCTTGCCTGTTCCTCCTCAATTTGTTCGAGACGTTGCTGCCGAGCTTCGGGAATCATAGGAGGCTCAGTGATCGACCCTGCTACGCCCCGTTCAGATTCTGCCGATACACTCGGTTCGTCACCAATAGTCGCCTCCTCGTGCTCTGTTGCGCCATGACTGCTTGTTTCGTCTCCCTCCGGCATTTTTACCTACCGTACCAAACTAAAACTGAGGCATATCCTCCAGGTCGTCCTGCAAGTCTTCCATTTCTTGCTTAAATCGCTCGAAATCCTGTTTCTGTTGCTCAGAATTCTTCTGTGCGTCTTCGATCATTTTCTGAAAGTCCTCTTCGTCCATTTGGAAATCCTGTTGTTCAAATTCATCCCGCATTTCGTCGAGACCTTGCTTGTAGGTGTCCTTGGCATCATTCACCATATCGTCCTTCATTTGATCGAATGCATCTTTGAACATATCTTTGAGTGATTTGAATTCCACGTCTTCAGGTTTGGTGAAATAAGATTCTTTCACTCTCCAATATTTGCATTTGATAGAAACATTTGATTCACCGACGTCTTTCCCCTCGTTATCAAGCTCGCCGGCATTAAAATCGGTGAAAAACTCATCTTTATCCATGGGCATATCTTTACCCTCCAGTATAATTCCTTGCTTGTCTTTGGAATTCCACAGGTACGAAGTATCCTGTGTCAGGATAAATCGGTCCGGCTCGGACATCCCCATCACGTCGACGTTTGAATCACCTTTCGCTCTTTTCGACTCGATCACTTCCATGCGGGAGCGTCTGTTTTTCGCGTCGATATACTCGACGGCCTTCATTTGGTCGTCTTCGACTTCACAGCGCAATGATTTACCTTTTTCAATCATTTTAGCCATATCGGCTGGTTTTGTATAGGTTTTGACGTAATTTGCATACGTATAATACCCACCGAAGCTCAGTACAGTGACTCCGGCCACTGCGACACCTGTAATTGCCGATATTACTATAGTTTTATTCATAATTGGATAGATAATTGATAAGTTAAATATTTTAGTGTATTCATTATAGCACCTAATCCTCCCAACGGAAGACTTTGAAGGCTACGGAGTATATAACCGCCGCCATGACCAACAAAACGAGTATTTCATGTTTGACGGAGGACAGCCCGTTACCCTCAAAAGCGATCTTACGCATCGCATCATTGAGGTACGTCAACGGTAACCCTTTGCTGACAATCTGCAACGATTGGGGGAATACGTCGATAGGGAAAAACGACCCGGCAAGCAAAAATTGAGGTACTGTGAGTAAATTGCCCAATGGCGCCGCGGAATTCGTATCTTTGGCCATCGAACTGATGATGAAGCCCAACCCGAGGAAGACAACCAACCCCAGAGCCGACAATCCGACCATTTCCAGTGCAGTCACAAATCCGTGTACCAATGTGAAGTCAAAAGCCAAAACTCCCACACCGATGATGACTATAGCCTGTACCACGGCAAACACCAATTTGCTCAACCCAAGCCCGAGTATAAACGCCTCCTTGCGTATCGGCGTGGCAAATATTCTTTTGATCACCAAGGTCTTCCGCAATGTGATAAACAAGAAAGCAGTCCCCATCACGCCCGTACTCAGCAACCCCAGGCCCAACTGTCCGGGTAAGAAGAAATCGATTTGTGTGTACTTGCGACCTGAAATCTCTTGAGTATCCATATGTATGGGCCTAGCGTCTTCGGGCAACACAGATAGATTGATATTGTCGGCAATCGACCTGAGGACGGTCTCCGCCATGCGCCCGTCCGTAGGATTTGCCGATGATGTTTGCAACAAGACTGCCAATTGCCCCGAATCCTCGCGGTTTATATCGATTATCGCGCCGATACGACCTTTTTCCAGCTTTTCATACGCACCGTCATTCTCCACCAATTTGACCAACCCCTGTTTCGTACTGTTGGATGGTTTGCCAGATTGGGTTATCCATGTCGCTATCGGGGGTTACCGAGATCTTTACAGCTCCACCGCCGAAATTGATAAATCCGAAGATCACGATAAATATGAGAGGAAACA
>JALWDW010000041.1 GCA_027036675.1 Candidatus Dojkabacteria bacterium | reverse complement strand
GACACTTTTTTTCATAATTTTTATTCTTTAATTTAAAAAGTTATTCAGTTTACTTATTACGACGAGCAAAGTCACTATTTTTAGCAACCGTTTTTGCCCTTTAATCCAAAATTCATCCGTGGTCACAGGCTCATGCATCACTCCCAACGATTGGCACGAGACGTGATACCACGTAGCCTTTCCCCATCCTTACGGGCGAGTCATTGACTATACAAGCTGCGGTAGAGCAATCCCGACGGATTGGGAGGGGCGACTAGCCGCCGTAGACCCGGCTTGACCTACGGGCGGGTGTCGGACGGAGAAACTAAATAGCGTTTTCCGTCAGCCAGGCATCAAACGCTCGAACGATAACCCTCCTTTCAAATTCAGTATCCGCAAATTCGTCCGCTATCGTCAAGCGAAAGGCGTATATACCGTGCTTTTCGTATACATAGCTCAAAACCGGCTGTTTCGGAGTATCCGGCAACCCTTCGTACAAGATCGTCACATCCGGCAGGATATCTCGTATACCGCGTATCAGACTTTCACCCAACTCTTTGGCTTTACGCCTATTTTCATCCACTGTAATTTTGACATCGAAGTTTTGCAAATTACCCACCGTATGTAACTCCAACATATACCTGACCTCAGTATTGCAAAAACCCAAAGCCCGATCGATCATTTCTGCAATCGACTCATATGCGTACATCGGGTCGACGTCTATTTCGTGGTGCAACCTCAGCAAACTTGCCTGTTTGTCAGCAACCATTTCTTCCCCAAGCAAGATCGCATAACGTTCCGGACGCCCATACGAACCCACCAGACTCATTTTCTTGTAACTCACACTATGCGGGACATATACCAACAGTGCTCCTTCACCATGGGGCAAAAAGATTGTATCCGATACGGGATCTTGCATGTGTATAAATTACCACGTAACGTCGAACTCGGCAAGCAAAACAAATTGTGATAGGATAGGGCATGAACAGTTCCGATACAATCACATTTGGCAATCTCGGATTTAGTGGCGACAGATATATTGAGTTGCAGTCGAAGAAAATCTACGAACGCATCGATAAATTCCGGCAAGGGAAACTTTACCTGGAAATCGGTGGTAAGTTTCTACGAGACCCTCACGCTTCCAGAGTATTGCCTGGATATGATGTGGATAGTAAACGAACCATCTTGGAAGGATTCAAAAATATCGCCGAAGTGATTTTCTGCGTCAATGCAAAAGCGCTGGCAAATAATCAACAGCTCAAAAACATCGAGATGGACTATCAAGATGTGGTGATGGAAAAAGTCCGAGAGGTAGAGGCTAACTTGGGACTGCGGCCGGTAGTATCCGTGAACTTGCTGTCGGAGGAGCTGCAGTCGAACAAACGTGTGAACGACTTCATGAAGTTTTTGCAAAAGAAAAAATACACTATCATCAAAAGGTACAAAATCGAGTCCTACCCAGACAAAGTTTCCGAAATCTTAAGTCCGGACGGGTTTGGGAAGGACGATTATTATCAGTCGAAAAAGAACCTGATAGTGATAGTGGGACCGGCCTCAAATAGTGGAAAATTGTCAACAGCCTTGGGACAGATTTATCATGATCGACTGGCGGGGTTGCATAGTGGCTACGCAAAGTTTGAAACATTTCCGATATGGTCGTTACCTGTAGAACACCCGGTCAACCTGGCATACGAGGCGGCGACGGCTGATGTCGGCGATTACAATATGGTCGACCCGTTTCATCTCAAAGCATACGGCAAGATCGCCACCAACTACAATCGTGACGTTCAGGCTTTTCCGATATTACAGAGAATCATCACAGACTTGGTGTCGGAAGATAATTTTATGCGGACTTACAGGTCGCCGACCGATATGGGAGTGAATACTGCCGGTCTGGCTATCACAGACAACGGTATAGTGGCGCGGGCGGCTTTGGCGGAGATCAAGAGAAGGCAACAATGGTACCATGAAATGGTGGAACGTGATGAGGGGGATCGTGCTTGGGTGGAAAGATGCAAATTGCTGGAGGACAAAGCGAAATACTATATTCGTACAAGGAGGTTGTAATATCACATCGGCAATTCTTGCGAGGATGGTTCTTCCAACGACTCCATTTTGACCTTATCGATCCTGCGCAACAACTGATTTTTCCTCGTCCCGGCGACAGTATCGTATTGTTTTTGTACAGATTGAATGCGCGTACCTATTTTGTCAAATTCCTGTATGAACTTGCCGAATTCTTGCTCAAACGCTTTAACATGGCTAACTATATTATAAATATTTTTTTGATATTGAAAATTGTCGTATGCCTGCCTTATCATGCGCAAAATTGCCGTAAAACTAAAAGGACCGGCTAACACTATTCGTTTTTTCATGGCCTCTTCCCATACATCCGGCAAATTCTCGTACACATAGGAAAATATCATTTCGTTGGGGATAAACATGATCGCAAAATCTACAGTGTTGTCAGATGGATTTATATAGTCACGCTCGACTATCTGTTTAATTTTTTCTTTCACATCCCTTTTAAAAAGTTTTGCGTGCTCCATTTTTTGCGATTTGTCGTCCGTTTCCGACATTTTCTGTAATTGTGCAAACGGGAACTTCACATCCACATTGATGCGCATACCGTCCGGCAAAAACACTGTAAAATCTGGTCTGGTTTGTGAGTCTTCCTGTTGTCGGTTAAACTTGTAGTCGGTCCCTTTGACAAAGCCCGTCATTTTCAACAAATCCTCAGCGATTTGCTCACCAAACTGTCCTCTCAATTGATTGTTGGACAATATCTTTCGCAACCCCTCCGTGGTCACGTTCAACCGTTGTGTCAATTCGCGGTTTTCATCAATGGCGCTTTTCAGTTTCTCAAAGGTGCCCGTCTGTTCTTTCTCTTTCTCTTGCAATTTGCGTTGTGTTTCTTGCAGATCTTGTCGGATGATGCGCACAAGTCGGTCAATTTCCCCCCTTTTGTTCTCAAGGTCTGTCTTCACTTGCTTTGTCTGTGAACCCAATTGTTCGGACGCCAACTTGATCAACATTTCGTTTGAACCGCGCATCAGCTCCGGTATCAAAGCTTTCATACGCAATTCCATCTTCTCCAGCAATTCCTCATCCTTTTGCATAGCGGATTTCCCCGCCTTTTTGTACAGCACACCAAAAATCGCCATCAAAACGGCAAACAAGCCAAAGGCAAGCAGAGTATAAAGAAATGTTTGATTCATGATAAATATTATGATTAGTTTATGAATTATCCCAATTCACCCTATGCGCATAACGAAATATGCGGATCGGTGATTCCCAATACAGTTTGCACGTGTACAATATCAAATCCGCATCGTATTTTTCAATCTTATCACCCTCGCCGACTTGATCGATCACGTATTCATACTTGCGTTGATCCCAGATGATAACAATTTTATCCCCCACTTTGGTCTTCGGCAGGTTGTAAAACGACTTCAATGTCCGTTCGTTGACATTCCATCCAATCCCACCCCAACGATGGGAGGCTATGATCACCGGAGGAGTCTGATCCGGAGGGATATGGAAATCGTTGACGATCCACGGTCCCTGTTGCAATGCTTCCTTGGGATCCGCACCTTCATATATCGGCGAATTCACGCCTATACTTTCGATGATCAGTGTATTCGTCTTGGTCAAGGACGGGTCAAACGGGGGTAAAGTATCCTCCGGCGAAGGTGGGTTCCGCTTTCCCGTATCCGGGTCTTTATCATCTTCTTTTTGCGAAGACTGATCTTTGTTTTGGCTTTCATCAATATGGACGGATGTGTCCGTTTGTTGCAAATGTTCTTCGTACGCCACGACATCTTGCGAGATATTCCCCGTCAACGAGCTGTATTCATTACCAAACGCCGACGGATAGATCTTGTACATCAGCATCGGTGCAAGCGGTGTAAACATCACAAATAAGGATAATATTCCCAGTACTACTCCAAAAAGTATATAGATATCAAGTATTTTGTTCAGCCTTTTGGCCTGATTTTGTCGCATTGTCGTATCGTTTCAACGATTGGCTTACTCACTTTTGCCCCAGGCGGTATCGTACAAGACTTTCTCTATAGCCGTCTCATAATCCATAATCTCGTCTTGTGTAAACCACAGCGGGATTTCTCGTTCTGCGGAAGCGACACTATCTGAAGCATGCAACATCGTACGCGTGGTACGTCCCTGTGAATCCGCCAATACAAACCCGTCAGGTGTAAAATCGGCACGAATCGTCCCTATATCCGCACTTGCTGGATTTGTACTGCCGATAAGTTTGCGAATACCGTTGATCACATCAAAACCTTCCCATACCATCGCAACCACCGGACCTGTAGTCAGATAATCAATGTTCCATTCACGTATCTGCAGGCCCATTTTATACGGCGTCAAATCGCCTATATCTTCCCCTCTTTCCTCTTTGGCACGCAACGCCTTGCCACCCACATCCGTGAGATAATCTTCAGAATCAATATAATGCAGGCCGACTTGTTCTTGAGTCGGATAGGTCATCTTCATCGCCACAAGTTTGTACCCTTTACGTTCAAAACGTTGCATGATTTCTCCCACAATCTGTCGTTGCACCACATCCGGTTTGAAAATTACGAGAGTTTTTTGTTTGTAATCCATCATTATTGACAATATAAAATTATTGAAATATCACGCTATTGTAACACAGTCTCTAACGCTTGTGCGAATACCGGCTTCGCATATCTTTGGCCATCCACGCACCTGCCAGTACGACCGTAAACATCGATATCCATTGGATGAGATTCAGATTTGTCACGCCCAACAAAACTCCAGTCAATGCGTTGATCACCGGCGCCAACATGAAGATAGCAAGTGTATTGCTTGCATTGATGAGATTGAAGCTTTTGGCAAGTAACAATAATATCAGTATATTCGCCAACCCGATGATCCCCATGGCAACCCACGGTATGTCGTAAAACAGGATCGAAGTTTGTTGAGACAGCAAATACAAACCTAAGAATATCGCACCTCCAAAATAGTTGTAGAACACTATCCGTAAAATCCCATTCCTTCGTGTCAATGATTCAATAAGATTGTTTGTACTGGCAAGGACGATCGCCGAAGCGATGATATATAGGTCGCCACGTTGTGGTACGGCGAATTTAAACGATCCTACGGCCACAAAGTAGGTCCCGATGCTCAACAACAATGCCAACACCCAAAATCTTCGTCGAAACCTTGCATGGTAGAAAATTAGGGCAATCAGCGCTGTCGCCAGTAGATCAACTCCCTGCGACATTGCGGTAAAAGCTGTTGATGCGCTCTGTAGGCCGGTGTACAACAGGTACGTAAAAAAACCCGACGCCACCAAACCGTTTAGCAACATCCAGCCCGTATCGCGCATACTTGTATGTTGCCTTTCTCTTTTGTTCTTGTTCCCGTATACTTCAAACAACATCGATACCGTGCCGAAGACAAGCACCCATGCAAATGTAGCTACGATACTGACAAACGCCATTTCTATCGGGTAACGCGCATTGACGATGATGTCTTTTTCAACGAAGAGTTTGCCTGAAAAAACAAAAGCCGCTAACAACGGCAATAGAAACATCATAGTCTTCGATTGTTTAAGCCACTTGAGCAATGATTGCATGGTGATGCAAGTATATCATGCGATGGCTATTTGATCGGTTTGGTTGATCCGTATGGTGGTTGCGGGGAAATCTTGCGTGGAGGTTGTTGCTCATTGGCAGGTCGCTCACTGCCGCCGATGGTCCCACCGTGAACGTTGTGCTTATGAAAGCTGTCATGAACCTCGCCACCTTCGTCACGTGAGGTAGGTGGATGCATTATATCGTACCGTTTCCACTCAATATCACTACCATCGGTTACTAATCGTGGAGGATCTGCAATATCTCTGTCACCTTGATGTCTTACACGACGACGGCGACGTACTTTAATCACCCTGCTTCCAGTATATGTATTTAAACTTAATTCAACATCACCAACCTGCTCATCGAAGTCCTTCACATAAAACATCGTTGTATCCTTTGGCAACTCCGCCACTATATCTGCGGCAAGTTCCCAGCTATCACCAGAGAGGTTTTTACCATATGTGATCACGAACAGAAAAAGTCTTCCGTGATCGTCTCGGATTGACGTTAATAACACCGTTCTTTCTCGAGTTTCTGATAACTTTGTCACGCCAACGAGGGCCGTTTCTTCAATTGTGAAACGGCCCCACGATTCTGGAGCGTTAGCTTCGATAACCTTATGTATATCCAAAACTTTTACAGCTTCCCTGCTGTCTGTAGGTATATATGTCAACACTGGATGATTTTCAACTACATCTGGAAGCTGATCGGACCAAACGTAAAACTCATCAAATAGAATCACCGTACCGTCCGAAAGTTGTGGGGACCCAAACTCAGGATTTTTTGACATAACATCCAAACTCTCATTTGAAGGGCTCCCTACAATTTCACGCTTATGCAAGTATTGTCGACTATGCAACCTGGAATTTGTAAGGTTGAAACGATCTATGATAAGCTCGTCTTCGCTTTGTTGCCTTATCCTGATCGCACCAGTCGGTGTCAGGTATATCTTGTCGCCTTTTTCCATCTGTATACTGTATATGTCCAAAAACAATGAAGGTGAGATTTCCCTATCCGATCGTACGGTAATTATCCTATATTCACGTTGCCCGACTGAACCCCAACGATGCCTATTATTGATCGTAAAATCTATTCCACCGCAACTTTCACAAACATCAACCTCTGCACCTATCATGAGATTGCCATCTTCCATTTTCACAACCGCCGGAGAGAAATCCCTACTTGTTACAACAACATTCTCGTCATGTGACATCATAAATATATCAGGTGGGAGCAGAACTTGTGTGTGCCTGTACAGCCCTTCAGATGGGTAAAATTTATAAACCCCATCCTTATCAATGAAGATGTCTCCCGTATATCGGTTAACTACTTCATCGAATGAAAGAACCGACCCCGGAGTATATTGAGAGCCCAGTACGTCAAGCCAGTGAGTGTATATCATATCAAGGTTTAATGACGTAGCATCAGTCTCTCTCATCGGACACCACCTTGCTCTCTTCACATCAGCTTCTAACTGGTAGTCAAAGAATATAGATTCGACTGCCTGCGTAGCTGGTGGGGCGAGTACCATGGCGTAACCTAACGCAACAGAAGCCAGATCCCTACTTCTTATTCCCATTTCTTAAAAATCGTCAAATTTATTCTATTCAAAAAAATACCATACACTCTTGCAGATTTCAATTTCGATCGCGACGATCGAAATTATGGTTCAACGTCCAGTTTATGTTCCGACCGGCCGATCGACATGGTATACAGGGTCTTTAACCCGACTACGGAAGTTCCCACGTTCGCATTGTGGATTCGTTGGGTACGAGATAAGAGCCCATATGCGTCACCTGTATGCGTGAAGATCTATAGCGTTCAATCGCAGGGTTGCAATAAGCACCAACTCCTAGACCTGCGAGCGGGGTCGGGGTGGGCGGCGATGATGTTTGATCGGTTTGGTAGAATTGTAAGGTTTGGGCGGTTTCCCTGAGGCAGGTGTGTTCCCATGCCACGGTGCTCTACCGACTGTTTTGCCCTGATGTGGAGGGTAATCTGTAGGCTTCCTTGGTCGATGTACTGTATCAGTACCGCTACTAAGTGGCGGATGCAATATGGCATACTGAGTGCGTTGTCCTGTATCGGCTCTGACAAGTGGACCAAACCCACCACCTAGTCGCATTATCACCGGGCCGAAGCCTCTTGAAGTCGGGTGTAGTTCAATCTTAATCGTATTTTCATCGGGATCAAAAAGGGTCACTTTAAAGTCTGTGACCTGAGACGATACAGCCTTCACATATTGAGATTTATACGTAAAGCCCTGGCCGCCGTCCTCTCGTCCGTACGTCGTAGTCAATATATATACATCCCCAGCTTCATTGCGAACCATCGACAAGATCGCAGCTTCCTTTTCTCCTGACGTAGACTCTATCATACCAACAAAAACAGTTTGTTCGACCTGCAACTGTCCCCAAGACTCAGGAGCCTGACTCTCTGCAATTTTTAGTATATCGATATATTGTACCTCTCCATTGCCGGGCGGTATGGCAAGAAAAATCGGGTGTATCTCTTGCGCAGTGCGATCAACGACTTCATCAAACCAAATCACTGTACCATCTGAAAGTTGCGGAGGCCCTATCATACTATACCTGTTAATAATATCCGGTTGGTACGAGTAAAGTATTTTACCTAATGCAAGCCTTCGTAACAAATGTCCATCCAATGAAACCGTATTCCATCTGGTTCGGCCAACCATGTTAAGTCGATCGACATCAATCCCTTTGTCTTTCCTTCTCTTGATCCTTGTCACTCCGGTCGGTGTCAGAAAAGCCTCATCACCAGGTTGTAGATCGATACTGTACACGAGAGCGTTAAACTGATCACAACCCTCGGGGGGGACTACCAAGACCCTGTACTGATGTCTTTCATCTTCATCTTCATCTTCATCTTTATTTTCATCTTCATTCCCAGTAACATTCATGTACGCACCAATCAGCAAATAGCCATCTTCAGTCATCACAACCGATGGTGAGCGCCCACCGATTTCTTCGTTTTCGATAGTGACAGTCTCGCCGGGTCCGGCAAACATATCTGGCGAAAAAAGAATTGACTCTTTACCAGACTCTGGATGATCCAGACCATTTGATTTGCGCGAACTGTAAACGTCATATTGATCGGCTGTACAGATAAGTCTACGACTGCGTAAATCTGCCAATGTAAACACTCGATCAACGCCTTGATCGTCTATGATATCTTCCCATGCATCACGCAGGTGATGAACGGACATCATCGAAGACTCCCGAGCTGAAACTATATCAAGGCGCCCACTTTCTTGGTCAATACAACTGGCTACCACCAACGGCACACCTATAGCTGCAAGTGCTATTGGACCAGCATATGGACCAGACCTACCAAACCTCATGACAAGTTATGCGCTCAAATTAATGGGAGATTATACTACAGGCAGTCCTATAGTGCAATGACAGGAATCTTGTAACAATGAGGCCGCCCCGCGACCTTACGGTCGGGGTATCGGCTAAACAAACTTCGTTTATCCCAAATCCCTCTATACTATCCGTAAAAGTGCTCGCGTCAGTGGCGAGTCACCATCCTGATGGCATATGATACATATACATGCTCACCAATACGATGCGGCACCCGTGTACACTCAAATTTCATTATCACTATAGTTCACAACACAATGAGCGATTACGACGATTTGGGAGCTACTTCATCCCCAATCGACCTTACGGTCGTGGTATTGCGCTGGAGGCATTAAAATTGTCTAGTGATATAGAGTCCCTTATCGAACTTGCAGTCCGAAGTATATGTATCTCCATTTCGTATCCCCGGCGGATACAACCGCCGTCACTCACTCACCGGCCTGGCAAAAGTGATCACTATGGCTTCTCGTCGCATGAACCAGAGAAAGCGACGATGCTCCATTATTTGAAACTTCATTTCCCAACCATCAGTACTCATTTTGTTTAGTAATTTCTCCATTTTCTTGGTGGAGAAATTCGATACGCCAAATAATAACTTGATTAACCCGCTTTCTTCAAAAGAAACTACTTTATATTCGAATTTTTGCATTATCTCAATTGATTTAGATTAGATATCAAATTATACTATTGCTACTCGTTCTGGACAATCTCCCACAGCCAACCTCACCTTTACTCTACGCTCATATTGCGGAACCACATATGCGACACTGCATGCAATCGCTATTCTTCCTTGCTCTCAATTGTTTCTCGCAGTTTGTTAATGACATCGTCTTCGTCATCATACAGTTTTATAACTTTTGATAGACGGTCGAAGTATTCCTGCTCGTGAAGCTCATTGTATAAGCGCGTTACCTCATTTTCTACGCTGTCATGTTCCACTTGCTCATGCAATCTTTCCAGTAAATATGAGGATGTTACGAATAGATATAATTCCGGATGTGCGCTTACGTTGATATCCGGCGTCTCAAGCAATTTATCTTCAACTAAGCTGGTCAATTTTGATGACAGAAGATCCAATATCCGTTGAGCTCTCTTATCTTCGTTTGAGCACAACCAACGATAAGTACGATCGACCAAGCGGTCGGAAGCCAAAAACAAAGGTCAGTCTGTCACGTACCACTGATACAAAATACGTTTATGCGGATCAGTTATCTTTTCAACAGATTATAACGTCAGGTTGACAGCATACTCGAATGCTCGATCAATATCGAGTTCGCATAAGTGGTCGAAATGTTCCTTTGCCAATTGCCACATGCCACCTTCTCCATACTCTCTGTCGAGTCCCTTCGAGACGGGGTTGTTTGCGTCGGTTCCGCCAGAGGTTGCGCAAACCTCTTGGCCGGCAGCCAATCTATGATGGAGTGCAGTCAATATTTCCTGCTGTTGTGTTTTATCGCTTTCTCCGCGGTAGGCATCAAAAACTTTGTTCACCTTAGACATAAACTATATTCATAATCGATTTAACCATTCAATGGTATTGATATGGTTAATGATGTATCTTGATAACTTAAATCCCGTCATTGGCAACATTACCTCCCTCCACTCTGCTCAATGCATCTTTTTCAGATTCTCCGCCAAAATGCGAAGCTCATCTTCATCTGCCTGAGGGCCGTCGTGAGAGGATATATATCCTTCGTATGTTTCGAAAAATGTTTTGTTTTCACTTTGTACTTGTTTCCATTCTCCACGCGTGAGGAAATCCGTCCCGTGCATCGGAAAAAGCTTCAAGTGAGCGTGATCCACACCCATACCTTCGAATATCAAACCGACACGTCCGACATCATCAAAATACCGTATCAGTAATTGAGATACTTCTTTAGCAGCTTGGAGCATCCCAATCAGCACTTCTTCCGGCAATTCGTAGATATCACTACCGTAATGCCGTTTGGTGGTCAGCACCGTGAAGCCTCGAGTGTTTGGCCATTTCGACAAGAAAGCTATGTATTCGTCATTTTCCCAAAACACACCGGGGGTGGTCATTTCTCCGCTTATTATTTTGCAAAATATGCAATCGACAGCGTCTCCGTCGTACCTTTTGTGCGACATTGCAGATACGTTTTATGAATTTAACATTTTATTATACCAAAGTGAGGCGAAGCCGGGATTCGGGTCCGGGGTTGGGACCCAACCTTGAAGCCAAAAGGTCGTGGACACGGTCTGCACGGCCTGAAATTCGTGATTTCCAGAGACCCTGGAGAAGACCGGCAGTACAACAGATCTCTCCTCTGTACCGTGACAATGAGGTTTGAGATACCTTCCCAGTCGATGCCAGCCGGACGGGAATTAATGGCAATACACTGTTCCGCCGGTATTGCATTGTCCCTGTGACAGAGCCAATATTGAAGCAACTTCCCCGCCTGTAAGCAGAGCTCCAGCGGTAGTAACCCACGGATTGTATATACGACACATACAAACGACATCTGGCGGGAACGACCTGAGGATTAATTTTTCATTAAAAATCCATCCATGGAAATAAGAGAAAACCTCTCGGAGGACTTACGAAGCCTCAGACATAAAAACCAGTATTGCGCACTCTGTACCTATGTAGAACGCCCATTGTCATTGGAAAATACCATCACGTCTTACTTAGTTCGTGCACAAGAATATAGGGATATCCGATACATAGGCGAAAAACTATTGAGTATCATGATAAACCTCGTAGTCATGCGGAATCACACTCCACGATGCAGTAGGATCTTGAAAAGGCTGGTGCGACGACATAAATCAATTACAGAGTTTCTGTGATCCAGATCTTAAGAAATCCTGTTTTTTCACTCCTTATACTCATAATAACAACACTTTTTCATCAAGCCCGGAATCTAAGCCTGGACTTGAACCCCGGCTTCGATTGCTCCGACGGAAAACGAAGAAAAGAAGGTATCAGTGGTTCCCGGTCCTATCTCACCGGTTTAATCTTAATGGAATCAAATCCAGATCCATAATTGCCGTAGTCTATCCCGTACTGATAATTCCATGGGTCAAGTGTGACTTTTTCGCCATTGGCAAGATCGACTTCCAAATATTGATGTGGTGCGACATACCAAGTATTCGTGAACTTCAGTTTGATGTCTTGATCTGCAAAAAGACCGCTTTTGACCGCCATGATTCTCAACAGGTAATTCATCGTAGTACAATGCAGATATCCCTTTGTTTGCATTATCTTATCAAGATCTCGCAGGAATAAGCGGGGTAATTTCCGCACGATATTGAATCTGTTTCCTCCCCATCTGTGGACGGTATAGAAAAAGGCTTGTCGCAGAAAGTGTTCTTGATTCTGCGACCGGGTAAATTCTTCGACCTTATCTGCGAGCTCGGTCGGTACGGACTCGGGTAGCGGTGCTTTGTGAAATAGGTTTGGGATCATTGTTGTTGATTATAGCAAAAGCAGTATATCGGTAGTACAATCCTTCGATTACAGTCGGCTCATGATTTAGGAGGGTCGTCGCATTGCGAAAACCTGACAGCATACCAAACCGAACAACCACAGATATCTATTATATGTACAAATCACGTAAGTTATTCACAACATCATTCAGATACCCCCGTTTCCACGGCTCTTCACCACCTCGTTCGAAATTTCCTTTCTCCAACGACAAAGCCACCATCAAATCCGAAAGCGATTGATCAATTGAAGAATCTTCGAACTTCATTCCGTATCCGTCCTGAAAAGCCTCTAAATATCGATCAATATTCTTATTATTCAACAACTGCCACTTCAGCATCGAGTAATCCCATCGGCGGTCCATAAACCTTTCCGGCGCAGGATCGATCAAATACACTGAACCGTTTTTTGTGAATATTGCATTCTGCGTATGTAGATCACCATGCGTTAAAACCGGTTGGCCTGGCTTTATCTTGGTAATCATGCCCGGTATCACCTCACGTATGTCAATATCAAGGGATAGGAATTCGACAAAAGCATCGGACGAATAGTGGTTTTCATATATATCTGCAAATAGTTGCCGATACGATCTATATGTTTGTCCCTCAGCTGATTTCAGATACGACTTGTAGTCATCGCCATGCACTTGATGTACTCGCTTTGTCGCATCACCGAAATCTTTGTAGAGTTGAGGGTCTACTTTGCTATCATTCCTATCGTAAGTTTGTCCGTCTATATATTCCATAAGCAACCAATTGCATTCTATCGAGTATGCAGTCAATTTTGGCGACACCGGTGACTGTAATAAGAATTCGATTTCTCCACGGATCGGGAAACTTCGATCGTTTGACTTGAGGACGAATATACCGTCCTCGGCGATCACTTTTTTGACAGTGCTATATTTCCCGCCAGAAATATCATATGAGTCTACTGCATGCAAATACCGTTCATTATATTCCTTGAAGCTTCCCGTCCAGGCCATCACCATTCAATCCTCGATTTTGACATACACACCATTTACTTTTTTATACTTACGTCGTTTATTCTTCTTCACTTTCTCCAAAATCTCCTTTTCCAAGTCTACATTCAATATTTCGGCCAAGCCTAATACGAATATCACTACGTCCGCCAATTCCTCACCCAAGTCAGGCAATTTCTTCCTATATGCATCAAAAGCCTCTGCAAGTTCACCATAGGCAAGCCCAAACTCGAGACTCACGTCGGTTGTGTTGAAACCTTTGGCAACTTTGTTTGCGTAGACTTCTTTTTGGAGTTTTTTGAGATCTATCATTGAATATAGTGTTCAATTGAATACAATGTCTATGCCTAATACTCTCATATTGGAAAATAATGTCAACCTCGCCACAAAACCTTTGTACATACACCGTCACCAGTACGTACATGATAAGCTACCCCTACGTTTCACTCGTCTGCAAGCGGTCAAAATCCACATGGGCGTATATGTACAAACTGTCATAGAACCGAGAGGTGAATTGATGAACACTGTATAATAATACACGGATAAGGATCAACTCACTGTTTTGGCGTTGAAAAACAAATCAACAAATTATTTTGTTTCAATGGAACCTACAGAATCTATATTTGAAATTGCTGACAAGATGCGATCATTCTCCAGCGGCGAAACCAATCCGGCCCCTATTTCCGTGGATGAGCTTGCACTATTACCTCCACATAACAATGGGCTGACTTGGGACGCGGTTCGAGAAACCATTCAAGCGATACCCAAGGACCATGACACATTGCCCGAGGCATACATCGAAGTGTTATTGGATATAGTGATATTTTGTAGTAAGCAGATTAAGTTACTTGGCTTCCCAGTATCGGAAGTTCTCTGGAAAAAGCATTTCATTAACATGTAAACATATGCACCAACACTTGCGATCACCGGCCTCCATCTCAATGTTGCGTATGCAATGGGCAAACCGGTCGATCACGGTCAGGTTCGCAAAGCCTTGGCGTTACGAAGGTGTGAAACGAGTACGACGTTACATACAAAGGCACTGGACAAATCCCAAAGTACACAGTTGCCAGATGAATTCCCATACAATAGAACCGAGCTGGAAATACTTCAATTAGTATTCAAAGACTGGATGCTTCACCTTGCCAAGGAGGTCAACCTTGAGGGTCTGACAAACGGTCTGCTGGATGAGATTGATGAAGTTCGTGGTGCTATACAGACTCTTCGATGGAGTACAGAACAACGATATATAATCGCATTTGAAATAGCCGACGTACTTATCTACGCATTGCAAATCTTCAACTATGCGAATATTCCAGCATCGGACGTTGTTCGGAACCGGAACAACGTTTGAGGGTTCTCCCGTTTACTGACAGTACCACTTATTTCCGCATGTGCCACCGTTTTCACCCCTTTTTTACGTATTTCCCATTCGCCATCCGTATACGTTTGTTTATGAGTGGCGAAAAATGTCCTTCGTAACGTTGTTGTAAGTCAGGTTCCTGCCAGTCCTTCCCGGTTACTCGTCCGCGACAAAACGGGGAATCACATTTGCATTCCCATTGAGAAACGTAATCCTCGTCCGCCTCCCACATGGCATAATCCGCAGTTAGTTCTTCGCCTTTTTTGATATCTCTCCTTGCCACCAAGGTATAAGCGCCGAGCATCCATATATTGGGATCACAGGAATGATTGATGAAATAGCCATCCTCATCACCACGGTCTTCGCAGCTATATAAATCTTCATCCCACTGCATTACAAGTTTGCCTTGTTTGCGACAGTTTTCGACTTCCCGTCTGGTTACGTATTTGCCACCAAATACTACTACCTTCTCACCTTCCGGGATATCTTCCAAGGCAAATATGCCCTTACCCTCCACCGGGCTGTCTTTGATTTCTATTTTTGGGTTGAGCCAGTCTTGTTTATCCGTCATACCCTCCATCAACTTTTATAATACTCCCGGTAATATAACTGGCTTCATCAGAAGCCAAAAACAAGATTGCTTTCCCTATTTCTTCAGGTTCGGCAAAACGTTTTAAATAAATCTTTTCTGTTTCTTCTTCAACGAAATCCTTTGGCAAGTCTTGATTCATTTCAGTATCAACCCAACCGGGAGCTACGGAATTGACCCTAATCGTGGGCGCCAGCTCCTTCGCCAAATTTTTGGTCAAATTGATAACCCCGGCTTTTGAAGCATCGTAATCGGCGGACTCAGGACTAAGTGTGTTGATCCCGTTGGTCGAAGATATGTTAATTATTGTTCCTCCTCCTGTCCTTTGCATATACTCAGATGCGTATTTACTACAAATAAACGTTCCAACAAGGTTGACTTCCAAAGTTCGCTTCCATTGGGCAACTGTTTTTTCAAATATGGGTATATCAAAAACAACTCCGGCATTATTGACCAGAATATCGAGTCTTCCAAAAGTATCGATTGTTTTTTGGATCATTTCTCTAACTTCTTTTTCTTTGGAAACATCACATTTAATCGCTATTGCTTCAGAACCTAATTTCCTGGCTTCATCAACAACCAAAAAAGCATCTTCCTCAGCAGAAAAATAGTTAACGACAACTTTAGCGCCTTCTCTCGCGAAGAGTAAGGCGGTAGCCTTGCCAATACCTCGACTTGCACCGGTAACGATAGCGACCTTGTTCTTCAACCTCATATGCGGGATAAACCTCAACTTATAAACTGAAATCTACCATAATGCTCAATCCTGGCGGAGAGGACAGGATTCGAACCTGCGGTACACCGTTAGGCGTACAACGATTTAGCAAACCGCCGCTTTCGACCACTCAGCCACCTCTCCGTATTGAATCGATCCGTGGCCGTATTGTATCACAGATTTTACGTATGATGACACTTCGTTTACATATCACGTGCCCGGAGTTTCCTCACGAAGTACGGTAACATCGTTACTCAATTCATCAATACGCTTATGCGTAACTTTGAGACGATTCACCTTATCTTTGGCCCCTAAGACATACCATGTACCTTCTTCAAGACCGAGCGATGACGCGTCACCATGCGAGATCAGAGTTATATAATCCGTCTTGAATCCATCTACATCCGTAGTACGTATCAAATAATCAAATCCATTGTACTTTGCGTCCACAGCCGTTGCATCTTTATGAAAAACGCCACCACCAGACTCATCAAGAAACGATACACTGATAGTATCAAACCCTTTCAGAATATGAATATCTACAAAGCCATCCGCCATATCTGCAACATCATGCTCTACACTCTCCACATCTGCACTTGAAAATTTCAATGTATACAACGCATCGTTGAAAACGGCCCCTTCCAACTTATCCGAGGTTACACAATACGCTTCCGCCGGTATATCAATACCTGCATCACCGGGGAGATAAAATAAATGAGCGTCCGGACAATACTCGGGGTAATAGTCCGAAGCGTCTCCCATGTACCAGCCGTATTCTTCACTGACAAAATTCATATTTTTGACACCAGGGCCACCTACTGCCAGATCTGACAAGCCATGCATCATATCGAGTTGATCGGTATCAACATCCGAATTATCTTGCGTTTGTGAATCGTCAGTACCTGAGTTCTTCTTGTCACCCGCTTCCGCATGCTTCGTATCCCCAGCATCATGTTTGTCCTTTTGTGTTTGGCGCTTCTCATCCAACTCATGCGCACGATCACGTACAAAAGAGTATTCATCCGCCGCCGTATCACGTCTACCATTTGCCTGATGATAACTTGTCCTATCGGACGTCCATGAGGCATCATCATCCGCCAGCTTCATTACGTATAAACTCCAGACCGCAAGTGCAATGCATGTGGCCAACAAAATCCACACCAACCAATGCACCGAAGACAAAGTTCGTTTCACGCCTGCATCAGACTTCCCACCGGAGTTAGTCACCTTTTCCGATTTGCTCACATTTATTTTTTTCATCAAATTTTTTAGTATGAATTTAATACCTTATCGTACATCCGCAACACCTTGCGTGTCAAATAGAAACTGTACTTTTATGTAATGGGGAGGATAGGTTTGGTGCGTATAATAAAACGAAGCCGACGGTAGTCTTGCAGAATGAAACAGATCGTATATGTCATCCGATATGAGTGTATTCTACTTTCGAATACAACAAATTGTAGTTGAATCCCGGGCTTAAACTCCGGACTTGACACAGGGAGCTAACTGCCACGACGGGGAATAACAGCCAAGAAAACTCCGCGCTTGATTTTTAATCGAACCTCAGTGGCTAACTTAAATTGTCGTATAGTCGTATGACAGTTTATTGGCACCCTTCACTTCGGAATGTGCATTTCAGTGCTTACGGGGATACGGTACCATCATTGATGTATAATGCATTCTATGAATATTCTCGAAGCAAGGAAAGAAGAATATAAACAGAGGGCCACAGATCTACCGATATCATTTCTGCAATCGTGGGAATGGGGTGAAATCAAAGAACCAACCTGGCGACCGGTGCGTCTATTGATTGGTGACTACCCGGTCACATTGTTGCTCCGCAAATTGCCATTTATCCGTGGTAGTAGTTTCGCGTATTTACCAAGATTTTTGTCAGACGAAACATACAGCCCCGAAATACTGAACGAATTGAGCGTGTTTGTAAAAAATCGGCTAAAAACCGACTATCTGGTATGGGACCCGGAGATTACGACGAATATCGATATAGATTTTGCCGAAAAGATTGGGTTCCGACCGGTCGGTCACCAATGGCAAATCGAGAATACAAATGTGATAGATCTTTCACGGAGCAAAGATGAGCTCTGGAAGGCTCTGAAGAGCTCGACTCGCAACAAATGCAATCGCCCACTCAAAGACGACTGCACGGTCAGCGTTCACGACTCAGGGGTCGAACCTCTAAACAGGTTTTGGGATATCATGCAAGGCGTGACCAAAAACACCTCGTATGTGATGCATTCCAAAGACTATTATGAAAAATTGTGGGCAATCATGACCCGATCCGATATGGCGAGAATATTTCTCATGTCATGTGGTGGCAGAGACGTCGGAACTTATTTTTCTATCATATATCAAGACCGCCTAAGCGAATTGTACGGGGGATTGAATACGCAAGGACGTCAAATCAGAGGCGCCGGTTATTTCCTCAAGTGGCAGAGTATGATTCATGCCAAAAGCCTCGGAGTACAAATTTATGATCAATGGGGTGTGGCACCAAAAGTGAATGGGAAATTTCAGGAAGCTCACCCATTGTCAAGAATAGGGCAATTCAAAGAGGAGTTTGGCGGACGACACGTAGAGTATCATAAGCAACATGTGTTGATCATCAACCAAAGTTCATATCGTATTGCACAAATTATGGAGTATCTGCAGAAAACAAAGCTCCGGTTGCAGGCAAGGGTCAGAAAGCTGCTCTAAAGCGTATTGACTTGTAACGGCTACGCAGCAAGTGTTGACCGTACGGTCGGAGTATCGGATGAAGCCTCTCCCACGACCTTATGGCCTAGGTATCGGCTAAACAAACTTAGTTTGCCCCAAATCTTTCGGATATTATCGACGTCCAAGATGCTGACAAATGTAGTCTTATGCTCAACTCACTTCATGACACAGCTTCGAGCACAACATGCATACGTTACGCAGACGAACCGGCACACGGCCTATGCTGAGCAACACTTGGAATATCGTCCTGACGATTTGGTATTTCATCCCCCACGACCTTACGGTCGGAGAATTACGCCAGATGCATTAAACAGTTTGCATACGCCTTGCGCATCACTGTTACTGCGACCGTAGGGGTTTTAAAGGGACCTCACATCCTGTGGATGCCTTTGTAGCCACAACCGCAGAATTGCAGGAGCTTTTATTTATCTGAAAAGAATTCCCGCGAAAACTGCAAGCCCTTTTTCACCAACCCTATATCGAAGTTTTCATTGACCCCGTGCATATTGCAGTCATCGTTCCCCAACGATACCAACAAGGGATCGACACCCAAAATCCGCTGAAAATCAGCGACTATGGGGATTGTTGCTCCGCAAAAGTCAATCAGTACCTTCTCGCCGTATACTTTTTCCAAAAACTTCACAGTCTCCCGATGAATCGCAGAATTTAAATTCACGCGAGTCGGTTCAGTCATGTCTGATACGTCGTGGATTTCCACATCGGCATAGTCGGGAGTATGTTCTTCCACGTATTTAACAAACTTTTCGTAAATTTCCTTGGAACTTTGGCCGCTTGCAATACGAAAATTCATTTTTACCGTCGCCTTCGCCGGGACGATATTCGAATATCCGTCACCTGTATAACCACCCTCAAATCCCGAAGGTGTAAACATCGAATCAAACCCCAACGTTGCACTGATGCTACCCTCCCGGTTGTCAAAAAACTTGCGCACGCCGGTATGTTCCAAAGTTGGTCCCTTTTGTTCATCCATCTCTCGGCACGCTTGTAAGTCATCTTGCGATACGTCGTCAAGTCCGTCATAAAAGCCCTCGATCTTGATCTTGTTGTTATCGTCGTACATACCCGCAATCAGCTTTGCCATTTCGACTACGGCGTTTGGTGTTACTCCACCGTACAACCCAGAATGCAAGTTATTTTTCGCGGTTGTCAACGTCATAGACAAATTAAGTGTCCCGCGAAACGAAGCGGTAATCACAGGCTTGTACGGCATTTCACCGTCGGAAATCATCAAGTAATCACACTTCAACTCATCCTTATAATCCTCGACCAAACGGTCAAGGCCAGACCCGCCGGTTTCCTCGTTGCCTTCGATCAGAAACTTGACGTTGTACGCCAATTTTCCTTCCTTGATCAGATCAAATACCGCAGCAATATGTATCAATACTTGACCTTTGTTGTCCACCACACCGCGAGCGATCAGTTTGCCATCATTTTCCATGACGTTGAATGGATCACCATCCCAACCGTCATCCTTTTCCGCCGGTTGCACATCATAATGTCCGTAAATCAACACCGTCTTGGCATCGCTACCCACGGTGTACTCCGCATACACAACCGGGTTACCGTATCCTTTGTGGATTTTGGTCTGAAATCCGTTTAATTGAAATTGTTGGACAAGCCAATCAGCCGTTTTCTCGATCTCTACCGCGTATTGCGGGTCTGTGGAAATACTCTTGAAAGGTATGAATTGCTTCAGAAGCTTCATGTAGGTATCCATAATTACATCGTATGAAACTTAATAATTTGGACCTGGTCGGAATCGAACCGACAACCTCCGCAATGCGAATGCGGTGCTCTGGCCAATTGAGCTACAGGCCCGTCTACGCGACAATAATACCATAAATTCTGTTTATTGGCATTCGAAGCCGTGGCTACCCCCGGGCTTAAGCTCCAGCATTGAGACATAAGATGTATTCCTCCTGTACTAGTTTCCCATTCCAGTAGTGGCGAACCCTAAGTTTCTAACGCCAACTTGGTAAAGTATGGTGGTATTGTCCAAATTTCTGGCACGCCAACGCGTGGCAACGGTATTTCCATTCAGAGGGTGGGGCCCTGTCCCAGGTCCGAAGCCTGACTTCACCTTCAGAACTAGCGACTGGCAGTTTATGCTACAATCTGATCGATCAGACTACAAACTTCAAGACCTCGATTGCAAGTACGAGGATAATTATCAAACTTACATCATGCAAACAATCGTGCCCAACATTCCACAGCGCATCAATACTCTACGAAAGTATCAAGATAATGGATACGTCTTTCACGGAACGCCTTCCCCGGACATCACGCTTATCACTCCACGCTACACAGAAAACGCCACCCACTCGGAAAATGACGATTTCAACATAGATCATGCAGTATTTGCCACGCCATACTTCACCGCTGCCATCATATTCGCATGTAAATCACCCAGACATATCCCCCCTTATCTACAAAACGGTACGGTCACAGTCGGGTCGGATCAAAGTTACGGCAAAGGTATATACGCAGAGATTCCCAAAGTATGGAAGCCATATATTACCCAAAACAACGGTTGGGTATATGTACTGAAACCAGATACATTCATCCCGGCTACGGAAGGAAGTTGGCAAATAAAATCTTACGATCCGCAAACTCCGATAGACAAAGTCGAAGTGAAATTTGAGGATTTCGAAAAAACCGGCGGGAAGATCATATGGATATGAAATGCCCTCTGCGCTCGGGTGATCGAGAGCTTACACTGTGGATTAACGCAGCAACCGATCGTGTCGTTCTGATAGCCACCTTGCCTCGCCTGACCATACGGTCGGATAGTTGGAACAGTAACATCAGAAGGATAAAATGCAACACTGACCACTCGGTCGGGACCTACACCAAAAGTCTAAATATCCTGCACAACGTTGACGTCCGCACTCGTGACTCCGTCCGACTCGTCAAACTCAAAAGTCGCTTTGACTTTATCTCCGTTTAGCACTGGCGGTAGCCACATCTTGTCGCTATCCCACATTTCCGCGTACGGCACATCTTTCACATCATACCATTGAGGGCGCATTTCCTCGGTCTCGACCGGATCGCCGGACCAATTTTCTACGAAAAATACGTGTGATATATCGCTCCATTCGGGGCGATGTGGAAATACAAAGGTAAGTTCAGCAACCTTTTGTAAGTCATCCGTTTCAATGTCAACTCCGATCTCCTCCTTGGCTTCGCGTACTGCCGCTTCCTCCACAGCTTCTTCAATCTTGTCAGCCACCTTACCACCCACGCCGTTCCACCGGCCTTCACCGAAGCCACGCTTTTTCATGGCCAATAGTACTCTGGCCACACCGCCATCCATATCTTTTTCAATAAGAAATAGGATTGTCGTTTTACGTAGTTCTTCCATGTTAGATTCTCGTCTTATTTTAATTGAGTACACAAGGTGATGTACTCGTTTTTGTATGATAGCGTAATGGTTATAAAGTGTCAACCCCGTCAATCACGTCAACTCCTACTATTTGCAAAAATCACCAATATATAGCAATATTCTTACATACGTAGCCACCTATACTTTCTGTCATCGATTCGGAATCGAGGGAGAACACAGCTTACTTTACGACGCCCAAAGTTGCTAAATTCGTTTACAAAGCCTGCCGACCAGGTGGTCGTACGGTCGCTGTACTGAGAAAAGCACCGGGCGAGCAGTCTTCACCAATTACATCCCTAGACAACGCCAGACCATACGGTCAACTGCCAGGTATAGGAATATGTACCGTATAGTGTACCGCATGATCACATTATATAAAGTCCCTACTGGGCCACTATATATCAGTCTCCCGACCGAGTGCTCGCCAAGGGATCGTCTTATCCAAATGCAGACTGTTCAACCGTGACTATACCCGCTACAGGCGTAAACACTTATTCACGCCGAGTCGACATCTCAAGGAGAAAGATATAGTTACGAGAGCTGACCGCACAGTCAGCACAAACAGTTCCAAACCACTCCGGTTGGGAAGGTGATATTTACTTCGATAAGTCCCCCTAATAAAAATTGTTGACCACCCGGTCGGCAATGACTTTGTTTCACTTCCGACCCGTGGTCAGCTTCCTCATTACCTCACGGACTGCAATAGCCGGCAGTGAATCCTTGTTTGCTTCAACATAGTCCCGTACCAATTCAGGTTGTTTGCGACTTAATTCCCTCAAAACCCACGAAATAGATTTCGTGATCAAAATGTCTTTTTCAGATTTCAACTTATAGACATTCTCGAAGATCAATTCCGCTACCCTAGTATCTTCAGTATGTCGTGCCGTTTTCAGCAAAAGCACAATACTCGCTCTACGATGGGCAATATAGTCGCTTCGTACAAGACGCTGCAGCAAGTCCCGCCATGCACCCCAACGGCTCAAAATATCATTTTCATCGAAAGGCATTTGACATAAACTGTCAATCTCCGCCCAACCCTGCATCCGTGAGAGCCATTCTACTAATTTTCCCAATTCGAGACGATGTCTATGATCTTTATATAAAAGTAGAAGCTCTCCAATGGAAGAAACTTCCTCCAGTTTGTCGCCACGCGACAAACTGTCCAGAAATTCGATAAACTCATCATACGACAAGTCTTTGTGATCCCTATACCAATCCTTAAGCATCTTCCTTTTGACGGCATTGCGCAAATGAAAAGTCCTTCGCTTCGAACCCGAATACGTATCCGCTTTTTGCTTGCCAGAAGTGCGGTTTTCAGGATTTGCAGCACCCAATTCAAATCGCCTGAGTATTTCTCGATGGTACCTATGCATGTTCCATACCGTGTCAAAATCCGAAGACGGCACCAGATGCAATCAACTTACCCACTCGCAGTAGTGCGAACTACAGAGGCAACGTCAATTTGATCACCGGCTTATTATCATCCGGATCGATGGTGCGCTCTATCGTCGGCTCTTTATCTTGCTTAGTGTCGTTCACGTCAAACCTGTATTCCGATTTATCACCAGTCCTCGTATAATACAGATCCGGCAGTAAATTCCCCAAGTCAACCGGTGAATCTCCGATATTCGAAACAACCAGATCTTTTTTGAGCGAAGGGAAGGTGATCACAAAATCGCCATCGTCTGTATAACCACTCGTATATGACGGATATACGGGATCTTCACTACCTCTCACACCCCACATAAACACCAAACTATGATTTTCATAACTGTACGCATACTTATTGATAAACACCCCATCTGAAGCGGTAGCACCCGTGAAACTCGCCCCGACCTCCGTCACGGTGGTATGCTCTTCACCGGAATCTGTGTTCTCCGTGTCCGTATCAGATTCGTTTATTTGAATCGCAACGGTGGCTGTGTGGCATTTGCTATTTGTCTCCGGATCCTCACACAGTTTATACGTGAAAGTATCCGTACCGGCATAGCCGTCATCGGGAGTATATTTGACGGCCCCGTCAGTTTGGACCTCAGCCGTACCATGCTTTGGACTTTGCACGATCACCATAGTGGAGTAATCGGCAACGTCCAATCGGAATGTATCATTGCTCAACACATCGATCGTCACCGCCATATTCTGCGAAGTTCCCGCGTGATCATCACGCAATACCATTTGTTCCGTCGATCCGTAGCCACCATCATCTCTGGAACCTCCGTTCCCAGTCGTATCAGTGTCCGGCGATTCATCGGTTTCATTGGTACGTATCGTCCTAACCTTTTTGTCTGTACTTTTCTGCGAAGATATATCAGTCCTCGTCGTCGTCCTGCTTGTGAAAATATAGTACCCAAGGAATAAGCCTACTAAAATCAATACCAAAATGGCGACTATATTCGTCAAAGTCTTATCGGAAAAATCTTTCATAATATCGTCAATTAACTTACCTCCCAATATGATAGTATATATCGTGCGGGATTGCAAAATTCTAAACTATTGCATAGAATAATACTTTGGACCTCTGGATGCATAAAATAGTATCATGATCTTGCGGAAACAAAGCCATAACCCCGATACCGATACAGGACCCGCGTGTTTGTTCGGTATCCCGATCAGACTGATTGTCATCGTGATCCTCGTATCCGTGCCATTCATCGCTGTCGCGTTGTCAATCACGATCTCCAGGCGAAATGCCGACAAGAAGTTAAGGACTGTCTCTACGCACCGTGTCAATGAACAGCCGGTTACCCCGAGACACCAAGTCGATGACAAACAACCCATCCCCGCACCGGTCTATAAGGAAAATCCTCTAAACGGAGTACAAATGCCGGAAGACAAGTACAACGCACGCACCAAGTACAGCCCGTTGGCCATCGTCGTAAACAACCATACCGCATCAAGGCCTCAATTCGGCGTCAACAATGCCGATATAGTGATCGAATACCTTGTGGAAGCTGGGATTACTCGTTTTCTGGAAATCCATTGGTCGCAGGATTCCGATGACGTCGGGTCCGTGCGAAGCCTGCGCAATTACGCTTTGGAGTGGACACTTGGCTACGATGCATTGTTGGTACATGACGGTTGGGCTGCTACGGATAACGCACAAACCGATGCTCGAGGCAATGTATATCGGTACGGAGCTAAGGATATGGGTAATTTCGGCTCATGGCGAAGCAATATCGGTGGTCGTATCGCACCACACAATGAGTTTGTATCACCGCATAAAATATGGCAAAGGGCCGATGAACTGGGATGGAACAACTTTGATGAACATCAGTATGACAAATGGGCTTTCAAAGACGATGCAAACCCCGAAGATCGTGGCAATGTCTCCCCGATTCGTATCACTTTTGCCAATACCAACGCACTAAGTTACCGCGTCGAATGGAAATACGACAAAACAGACAATAGGTATTACAGATTTACAAACAATATTCAAGATGTCGACGGAGTGACCGGTGAACCTGTGAAAGCCTCCACCGTCATCGTCCAATTTGCCAATCATGCCTATTCCGGTGACGAAAAGGGTAGGATCATCATCACCACCGTGGGATCTGGAGATGCGATGATATTTCACGATGGGCACCGTTTCCCGGCCAAATGGTACAAGGCAAACAGAAATTCACGTACGTATTTCAAGAATAAGGACGGGTCCGAACACAAGCTGACACGTGGACAGATCTGGATAGATGTGGTATCAACGTCATGGAGTACCGTCGATTACCCCAAATAGTGGTAGGCTGTGCTATAATTGCAGAGTAAATTATTTATACAGTTCACCAGTGGAAGTCATCATTAAATTGCTCCGCTCAAAGGTACGTGTCAGTATTTTGTCCCTTTTCATGTTGGATCATTCCACGGATTTGCATGTCCGAGCCATCATGCGTACCACGGGAGAAGAGATAAACGCAGTCAGGAGGGAATTGCGCAATCTGCAGGACATCGGGATTCTCATCGCCAAAAGGAGAGGCAACAAACTCTTCTACAGTGTCAATAGGGATTCTCTGCTCTTACCGGAACTTACCAATTTATTTGTCAAAACCGATCCGGAAATACGGTATTTGCACAAGATGTTGATTAAACATCCGGAACATGAAGCGGTATACGTGTTCAATTCATTTTTTAAACCCGCGAAACGCAAAGTATCAGGTAGTCCAGATATCGCCATACAGGTACTGATTATCGGAGAAATCAATGCGGAACGTTTGTCACGTACATTGGAAAAGATTGAGACAAAGTTGGGACGCGAGATTCATGTTGCCGTGATGACACGTGACGATATCACGGTAAGATACAAAAAAAGAGATGCTTTCTTGCTTAATATCCTGGCAAGAGATAAAATACTGCTGTTTGGCGACCCATCTGCCCTGGACGCTTCGCATGTACCGGAGCCACCGCATACTTAAT
>JALWDW010000040.1 GCA_027036675.1 Candidatus Dojkabacteria bacterium | reverse complement strand
ACGTTGAAGTTAATAAATTTTTCAACACATGCATAATATACTTAAACTGCCTGCAAGTCAAATTGTTGTCCCGTTTACCCGAGGTGTCACACTTGAAACGGCGATAACACTAACGTCGCCAGTTACTCTTATCCTTTGTCCTATCGGAGCTATCGCACCGCCGACGAGATGGTTGCCATCGGTTCTATGACAGTGGAAATACCACCAGTTGATGTGATCGTTCGCCAGTGGCGGTATTCGATTCTCCCCCGTATCCGTCGGGACCTCCGACGTCGATGAATTCATATCCAAATCCAACTTCCAGTTGTGTATAGACTTTCCTGATTCGTGCCATGTCCCTCTGCGATAAGCCGAAGCCCACTTCCAACTTTGTCGCACCCTTCTTTTTTCTAAGATAGTCCAAGACATTCCGTATAAATTGTGGATGATAAACCAATGGGTAATCTCCCGAATCCTCCGTAATTTCGAATGGGTCGACATAGAACGTCGCCGGTTCATATATAGGATGCTTCGGACCGGCTGTAAGTGCCACTTCGATGTCGTTTACTAGCCATAGTATCGTGTCACTATCAGGGTGTACTTCATATCCGGCCCACAGAGGCCCTGATGCATCCTTCGGGCCAGTATGGTAAGTTACATTTATATCTTCATCATAGTAAATCTGTATAGCCTGTGAGACAATTACTTCATCTAGTCCTGGTAATTCTTGTTGAGTCCCTTGCCCCATATGGAAATATTATCACCTATCTTATATACTTAAATTATACTTCATTTCCGCTTACAAACAAAGATCGCAGGTCGCAACCCGCCCTGTTCCACTTGAACGGTCTTCACCACTTGAAATCCGTGTGTTTTCGTTACCTCACGAAGGAGTCGTTTTTCTTGCGTGAGCGCGACCACCACACCATCAGGCCCGAGCACCTTACGCGCCTTGTCAAAAAGCTTCGTATACGTCCGGATGTTTTTGTCATGATCCCCTACCCTAATGCCAAACGGGAGGTTTGTGAGAATTTTATCAATGGAGTTGACATTGAGTCGGACTCGGCCAATGCCCGAGCGAAACAACATATATCGGTTGTTGCTGATTTTCGCCGCGTGGAAATTTGCTTGGGCCTTGTCTACAGCCTTGCCGCTTATGTCTGAACATATGGCAAATCGCGCTCCAAACTCGGCGAGGGCGGTTATCGGCAACACTCCGGCACCGCAAAACGGGTCCCATACTGTGTCTTGAGCTCCGATTTCGGCGATCCGTCCCATGATATATGCAAGGGACGGGTTGATACCGGCGGGTACGTATCGTTTTCTCCACTTTGGCCGGTCAAGCCTGCGAACTGCACCCGATTCGTCGCGAATACGCAGAGGCGCTCGCAGTGCCGAATAGGCGTTTATTTCATAGGCAGACGAGAACTCTATTTGCAATTCAGTTTTTTGCACGATACGAAGGTTGGGGAACTTTTCATTCAGTTCGTCCAAGACATACTTGTTTGTTCCAGAAATCGTATCTAATGTGAAGTACATAGTTCTAGTTAGTTTTTGTCTATTATAATATATTAAAAACAAAGTACACCCCTGTATGCCAAGTCTTTTTGTACTTGTCTAGCAATCTGCTATTTTAGTATAATTTATCTAATAAATTATACAGTACTATATTATGAAAAGATTTTTATCATTCCTTCTAGTATTCGTGGTCATCACCGTTGCTGGTATTGTCTTTTACTTAGTCAAAGTTGATGACAGAAATAACTCCCAACGATCCACTTCTGTTAACAATCAACGTTATGGCGAAAAAATTCAAGATACCAATCAAAAGAAGCTTCCACGCAATGATATACCAATATACCCAGGAGGGGTTGTCAGATATGTGATCAACACAAAGAGTGGCTTTTCCGCAGGGATAAAACTCCCCAAAAGTGTAAGTGGGAAAGAAGTGTTACAGTATTATCTTGATGAACTGCCAGGTAATGGTTGGGTACTTGAGAATAATAATGTATTCGTAAGTCTAACTGTGAATGGACACAAAAACGATAAAGATATATTCGTTGTTATGTCAAGCGCTGTCGACAAGAAAGGCTATTGGACATATGTTATTGAAGTAAAGTAATCTTTAGGCTTGTAATATAACGGCTAACTCTCAAGCACACCTCAATACCTGGTTCTGCACAATTCGTAAAGTAAAGGGAAATCGCCGAAGCCGGACTCGTCGTTCATATGGCCTGCACCGCGATTTTCAATTGCCGACGCTCGTACCTTTTGCATAAATTCCAGTGCAATATCAACTGGAACGTACGGATCGTTGTCGCCGTACAATCCATAGGTACGTCCAAGCCTCGTGTTCAGATCAGCAAAGTCAAAATCGGTTTTGTAAAACGTCTCGTTTACCTCCTCTATACGCCAATCTGTACCTAAGTATCGTAAAAAAGGAGCTACAAAGAACGAACTATCCAACAGCATTGTGGGATACTTTTCCATGATATGCAGGATGTACAAATTACCAAGGCTATGCCCAACGAAAACAAGTCTCTCTGCCGTGTCAATCTGTGGATAAACCTCTGTTTCAAAAGTTTTCATCCAGTTGTCGAGTGTTTGCTCTTCCGCATGCGCTTTTCCTTCACCCAGTTTTGGGATTAAAGGGCAAAAACGGTTGCTAAAAATAGTGACTTTGCTCGTCG
>JALWDW010000039.1 GCA_027036675.1 Candidatus Dojkabacteria bacterium | reverse complement strand
AGGTCCAAAAGATGGGGCAAATTAATTTGTTTGGTCAAACCGAAGATGCTTCGAACTCCGGATCGTCAGACGACTTGCCACTGCCATCCGATATCCATACCACGCGCTCCGAGAAATTGAAATGGGAAAAAGAATTACTCGGAATCTATATGACGAGCCATCCACTGGACGACGTGGTGGAGTTTTTGGCAGAAAAGAAGGCCAAGACTATTGCGGAAATCCGTGAGGTAAACCCGAAATCCAAAAAACTGCTTGTAGTGGGGGCGATAGTAAGCACGATTAAACGTATAACCACAAAGAAAGGAGATCAGATGGCATTCCTGACGGTGGAAGACAAAACCGGTTCGATGGAGATGATCGCTTTCCCATCCATATATGATGAATTGCAGTTGGAGTTGCGCCCGGGTGAACCGATATTGTTTGCCGGGAAGTTGAATCAGCGTGAGGAGGAACTAAGTTTCATCATCGAAAAAGCTAAGTGGATCGATACACGCAAGTTAGGCCTGACTTTTCAAGGGATTACATTTAAGATTAACTCTCGCCATTCGGAAGAGGATATCAAGGATTTGCAAACATTTATCGCGGCAAGTCCGGAGGGTGATATACCGGTACGGTTGCTTATCACGGAGGAAGATAAATTTATCAATCTGGATCGAAAAATCGCCAGGACCGTGAAGACAAAGGAGTACGAAGAGAAGTTCTCCTGATTATCCGTTTGCTATTGGTGTAAAATAAATACATCATGAAGGGATTTACCCGATTGCGAGAAAAAGTTGAGTTGTTGCCCGGGACACCGGGGGTATACAAGTTTTACGACAAATATGGGCATATACTTTATGTTGGCAAAGCAACGAATCTGAGATCCCGCGTATCGTCGTATTTTGTGGGAGGTCACGAAGACCGGCCGCATATCAAATCGATGTTGCCAAAAGTGTGGGACGTAGAGTTTTTGACTACAAACAACGAAGTCGAAGCCTTGATCTTGGAAGCGGCGTTGATCAAAGAATATCAGCCGAAGTACAACGTTTTACTCAAAGACGACAAATCTTACGCGTGGTTGTATATCAATACGGCTGATGAATTCCCGACTGTCAAAATAATTCGCGATCTGACAAACGTATCCACCGCAAAAGGACGCGTCTTCGGTCCGTACCCACACGGTAGGGCCATCCGTCAGGTCTATAGATATATTCGTAAATTGTACCCGTTCGCCACTTGTCGTAATACCGACAAACCGTGTTTCTATCACCACATAGGCCTGTGCCCGTGCCCTCGTCTTGGTTTGATAAGCAAAGAAGATTATAGAAAAAATATCGAGGAAATTATCAAGTTTTTGCAAGGGAAGAAGATACGTCATATAAATCGGTTGGAAAAGCGAATGCGAAAACTGGCCAACGAATTGCGGTTTGAAGAGGCTATCAGACTTCGTGATCAAATTGACGAATTACGGCATTTGGGTCGGCAAAACAAATTGGTCGCCGGTGTTTCGCAAGAACGGGAATTTTTGGAGCGGCAAATGCGGTACAGGAGGAATATGTTAAAAAGGTTGGCGAATGAAATCGGTGAGGCGATGGGGCTTGTGCTTGACGTTGGCGAGCTGATGAGGATTGAGTGTTTCGACATATCAAATATCTCCGGCCGTATGGCGTACGGGTCGATGGTGGTGGCCGTCAACGGTGGTATACAAACGAACGAGTATAGGGTGTTCAAAATACGATCCAAGGATGAACCGGACGATTACTCGATGTTGGGTGAGGTCTTGCAGAGACGATTGGCAAGAGAGGACCTGCCGACTCCGACGACAATCTTGATCGATGGAGGAAAAGGACACCTCGGACACCTGCAAAACCTCGTCCCTGAGTATGTGTTGCTGATGGGGATCAGCAAAGGTAGGTGGCGCAGGAAAAAAGGCCTTAGGCTGAAGGATCAATTATGGGTGAGAGTCCCGATCTGCGGGGCCGTCGAGGGCGAGGAAAAGTACGAAATACTGCCTTTCAAAGTGTCGGATATGAGTTTGCTGACGGCATTAAGAGACGAGGCTCATCGTTTTGCCATCAGGCATCATAGGAAGGCACGGGCGCTTCACAACAAAAAATCGTTGTTGGATAGTATTGACGGTATCGGTCCAAAAAGACGCAAAGCTTTGTTGCAAAGATTCCCGTCATTGGATGCAATAGCTGATGCGGACGTCAATGAGATAGCGACGATAGTACGTTCCAAGCCGTTGGCGGAGAAAATAGTGCGTTCACTCAAATCTCGGTAGGGTTACTCGTCTTCCTTGATACCTTTGTCTACGATATTTTGTTGGATATAGTCCAGCATCGGGGATCCGGGTTTGGTGGAGAATACAAGGTACTGTAATGATGTTAATGTGTTGGGCAATATCAGATACGGTACGTCTGTTCGATTTGCCATGCCAGGTGTATTGTCGTTTTGAGTATCGCCGTTTTTTGGGGGTGTCTCGTTTTTCCGCTCCGATGACAGGGTGTTGAGTGTTTCGGCGATAAAACTGCGCGCATCCTGCGGTGATGTGGGTGTCTGTAGAGGTACGAACGGTACGATGAATACATATTCCTTACTGTCCAAAGCGTACAGTCGAGCTCCTTGTTGCTCAAAATCGGTGTCGAAGTATTTGACCGTGTAATTTTCGGGTATACGTAAAGTCCATGGGAAATTGGGTAATAGATCGGTACCGTTGTTTGAGGCCATGATCAGATCTCGTTTCTGCTGAGCGAGGACGCGCGTACGCAGGCCGTCTTTTGCGTCGTCTTCGGAAATTTCCTCAATCCATAAATCATGTACCTGTCCGACAATACGCAGTCCTCTTGAGTCTTTCGTCCAATACAACCCGGGCTCTTGCTCGTCCGAACCGATAGGGACATCGTTTACGAGCGTCCAACCGTAGTTCGGCATTTCATTTAAGTAAAAATCGTGTACTTCATCGTCGTATGCGACGTTTGCAGGTAATTCGTATACATGTTTTCCGAGCGCCAGCAATTGATCGACCGTGTCCTTGTCATACTTGGGCTCATCCATACGTTTGGCGCCTGGATAAATCGGTACGTCTGGGAGTTGATTGTCCGTATGGATCGTCCTGTCGTAGGACGCGTTGCGTAATTTCATCACGTATTTGTATGCGAAAAATATACTGCCGACCACGATAGCCATACCAAAAATGCTGATGACGGCCCGCATCAATTTGTTGAGTGAACGCAATCTCGCACCGCGCTTATGTCGATTATGTGATTTTTGCAGCTTTGGGCGGACCCCGGCTAGAATCCTTCTCAGTTTTCGACGACCATGACCGGTACGAAGGTTTCTTCCACGGCCGGCGCTTTTCAAATGAATTCCTTTGCGGTCAATATGATACGCCTTACGGGTTTTGCTTTTGTTGGAGAATATATTAACCCGTTTTCTTTTGCGCATGGCGTGTGCAAGTTACGATGAAATATTGTATCTGTGATGTGTACATAATAGCATGAATAAACTTAGCATATATGATAAAATCCATTGTTTTTGATCGCTCGGGGATCGTCTAATGGTAGGACACCGGCCTTTGAAGCCGAGAATCGAGGTTCAAGTCCTCGTCCCCGAAAAGTTTGATTTCATCGGCTCCATTTCTGTGTTATACTCCGCTCAGTGTCTAGTGAGTGTTGTGTATGAGTGAATTGACTCTTATTGATTCCAATCCCCTTGTCCGACATCCAACTAGAAAGTTAATTTATTATTTAATACATATGCAACAAAACAAATTATTTGTTGGCAACCTCTCATGGGGTGTAAATGATGATCAACTCAAAGAGTTTTTCTCTCAGATCGGAGCCGTAACGGAAGCCGTAGTCATCGTCGACAGGATGAGCGGTCGCTCCAAAGGGTACGGATTTGTAACCTTTGAGGAAGACGCCGATGCTCAAAAAGCTGTGGAAGAATTGGACGGCAAAGAATTGGACGGTCGCGCTATCAACGTATCTATCGCTCGCCCTCGCGCGGAGTAATACGGATAGTCGGATTGATCATGAAAAGGTGTCCGACAGGGCACCTTTTTTTATAGCCAAGCAGAAATATGCAGGTATAATAATGTGTCAGTGAAATAAATTGTAAAATCTCTCAAATGAAAGTAACCATAGATAAGAAGATTATCGAAAATTTCCCAAACACAGTCGAATATATCGTGATCGCCACCAGTCTTGTGGTAAATACTCAGTACAGCAAAGACGTCAACAAGATGTTGCGCGGTGTGGAGGAGGAAGTCCGAAAGGTAGGGTCCGATCTGATACACAGACCGCAATATGAAGAATGGCTGAGTACATATCAAAACATAGCTAAACAAGCGAAATTCCCCGCCGAACAAATATCGGAGGTCGTACCTGCTCACGTATCGCTGGCAAAGAGAGTCTTATCCGGCAAGAATCTGCCGAATATCAACCCGTTGGTCAATTTTTACAATATGTTTTCATTGAAGTACTCCGTGCCGATGGGAGGGGAGGACTTGTCCCAATACTATGGTAACGCAACCTTACGGTACGCCGACGGTACGGAAATCTCGTTGTTGCTCGGCGATAAAAAAATCGAACCGCCGTTGCCTGGAGAAATCATATGGACCGATGAACATAGTGTGACCTGCAGAATGTGGGGATGGAGGCAATCCGTACGTACAAAGATAACCAATGATACCGTGGACGCCATTTTCTATATCGACATACTTGAAGGCAAGACTCATACACCGGAACAATTTGGCATGTCGCAAGTTCGCGAATTCACAGACGGGTTGCGCAAACTATTTGGTGCTGAAACGATGATTTACAGATTGGACAAAACCTCCCCGTCGGCAGATATCTCGTATAAAACACGGGAGATTACCGAAGGTCGGGATGTATCGGCCGATCTACAGAAGTTTTTGCAGAAAAAGACAGGTCGCAAAGGTATCAGGAAACGAAAAGCGACGAATCTCAATCAGGAATCACCGCATATACTGCGCAACAAGCTGTCGGATCGTATTGATCAAGTATTACATGCGACCGTATTGGAAGATACGGATGATGCGGGTCAGTTGCGCGTAAAGTTGAATAAAGTCGGGAACCCGAAATATGGGGATTTCTCCTCGACCATAGCTTTGGAATCGGCCGGGAAATTGAAAAGGAATCCACGGGATATAGCGAATGAAATAGTCGAAGCAATCAATGCAGACCCTGGCTTGGGAAAAATATTTGAGAAAGTAGAAACCGCGCCAAACAATTTTATCAATTTCACATTGTCTGACGAGTTTATCGTCGAATCCGTAAGATCTGCAAATGACGCTGGTGAGCAATTTGGCAAACACAAACTCGGTCATGGCAGGAGAGTATTGATAGAAGGTCCATCATGGAATCCAAACAAACCCGCTCACGCCGGACACCTACTAAATTTGTTCATCACCCACGCTTTGATACGTCTATTCACAAACGCCGGCTTTGAAGTAATAAATGACAATATAGACAACGACAAAGGAATTCCGGTGATGCAGACGATATGGGCTTATCGCAAATACGGCGACGGCACAACCCCTGAAACTGAAGGAGAAAAACCTGATCATTTTGTAGGGCGATATTACGCCATGGGGAAGGCCGAGTATGACAAAAGCGAAGAAGTCAAAGAGGAGGTACGAGCGCTATTGCGAAAATGGGAATCTGGTGATCCCGAGGTGATGGACTTTTGGAAAAAGCTGACGACTTGGGCTGTCGATGGACAAAAGCAGACCATGCGATATTTCGGAGAAAAGATGGGGTTTGAATGGCATGAAAGCGATGTTTACAAAAACGGCAAAAAGATTGTATTGGACTACTACAGCAAACAAGACGTATCTGACGGACCGAAATTGATCAAAAAGCTGAACGACGGCGCATATATAGCGATGTTGGAAGAAGAATACGGATTGCCCGATACGGTCTTGATCAAATCGGATGGTACCGGCCTTTATCATACTCAAGATATATATCTCACGCTCCTCAAGAAGGAGAAGTTTGACAATCCGTGGATGATGATCTGGGTTGTGGGCAACGAACAAATTACCCACTTTCAGCGTCTTTTTGCGATCTTGGACGCGATGGGGATCATGCCGATAGAGAATTTGTATCATTATCCGTACGGCATGATTTTGAACAAAGACGGCGGTAAACTAGCCTCAAGGGACGGCGCAGTCATGACGGCTGATGAATTGGCTCAGTTGGCCAAAGACAAGGCTCTGAAATTATTGATGTCCAGGCAAGGGGACACCAACGAGCGGGACGATGATGATTATCAAAAAATAGCGAAAGCGGTTTCTGTCGGAGCTTTGAAGTTTGCGTATTTATCGCACGATCCGTTTAAGGATATCAAATTAAATATCGATGCGGCCACTTCGTTTACGGGTAAAAGCGGTCCTTATGTGATGTATGCTTATACTCGAGCGCGAGGCATATTGCGAAATGCGGGCAAACAGCAAACTGCAGGGGAAAAAAGCCCGGGCGGTGGTGATACGTTGAAACTTACGGCACAGGATCACGCGTTGGCGGTGAAATTATTGCAATACCCGGATACCACCTTGGGGGCGTTGAACAATTACTCACCCTTGATTATCGCCGAATACGTATATGATCTTGCAAAACTTTTCAGCAATTTCTATGAAAACGTGCCGGTCTCCAAGGAAGCGAACCCGCAACTCAAGCAATTCCGTTTGGAATTATTGGAGTTGTTCACTCACGTACTGCAATCCGGTATGCAGATCCTCGGCATCGAAGCCTTGGAAACGATGTAGAGATCAGTAATTTGACCGATTGATATTGTGATGAAAGTTTTAAAAAAGTATCACGACTCTTTGTATAAAGTGGAGAAGTGGCATATCAGGCATGCAGATCTTGAATTTCTGTACGTTCACAATCCGCATAGTGTGGAATTTGATATCGGGCTGGTGTTGAACGCTGGATCGATGTCTGCACATAGTATTGATCTGCCTGCCGGAACTGCCCACATGTTGGAGCATATGCTTTTGGGAGTGAATAATAGGTTTAAAACGATTGCAGAGTTAAAAGAATTCAAGCGAGGTACAAAGAAACGCCCGGCCTTGTATATAAATGGTAGTAGCGGCTATTTGTCGACACATTATTATTCGTATATAAATATTGCAGGTAAGGACCGAGCTGTGGAATATATAGCATCTCTCATGAACGATCATGCGTTGACGAAGGAAAAATTGGATAAAGAGAAAAATGTGGTGCTGGCAGAGCTGACCTCACAAAGCCCGAGCGATATGGATTACGATAGACACTGGCGTACGTATTGGATAGGTGAAAATTTTGACAAGTATGCATTGTCGACGCTCGGAACTCAACAATCGATAAGAGATATGACTGTTGACGATATACAGAGCATGTTTCGAACCTTCTACGGAATGCACAACATGGTGATAGTAATACAATCGCCGGAACCTCTCGCCGAAAAGTTCATTCATCACATTTCCGGGCGATTGGATGGAATCCCCAAGGGTGAAAGGATAAAAATTGCCGGACCACCGGAGAATACGCAGAGAGCGGATTATCAAATTTATGTTGATAGCGATTCAGATGCCGTCCGTATGAATATCGGTGTGGAAACACTTATTAACAAAGAGCGAAATTATACGGAGGAGGTAGCCATGGATATGGTCATGTCATATGTAATAGAGCGCTTGACGGATGAATTGAGGAACCGGCAGGAATACATATATGCGATGCGATCGTTTGAATTTGAATACAGTCTTGCACGCAGAGTCGGAGGTATTGCACTGGAAACGAGTATGCGGAATGCTGCGGATGTTGTCGATTATGTAAGGAATTACATGTCGTTTGATTTATTGGAAGAGTTGAGAGACGGCACGGACTTTGCAGAGTTTCTCGAGGAGTCAATAAGCCGAATACTGTATCCGTTCACACCGGCATTTTACTCTTCGTACGATTATGGGAACGCGTCAGATTTGCTGTCGGGACGCGAATACTGGGATCGTAACGCATATTATGAGGCATTGAGAACAGTAACAAGACAGGATATCTATAGATTTGCAGAGAATTTCTTTCCCGCGCATCGTGTATATATATGGTGCGCAGTGCCCAAAAAACGGCATGCACGGCGGATGGACCGTATACTCTCCGGTGCTACAAGTAAGTGGAATGCAATTGCCGTATGAAGTACCGTTTGCGACGATCCGGCAGAAAAAGCGTCCTGTTGAGCGTGGATCCGTATACCGCCGAGGTTGTGGTCCGCGCTCCACGCCGTATGTTGGTAAAAAAGATCGAGGAGTTCATCCATGCAAAAGAAGATTGGCTATTGAAACAGAAGTGTAAAGTAAAACGGAATTTGCAAACATTCCGTCGTGAATTCGTAGAGGGTGAAGAATTTCCGTTTTTGGGCAAAATGTATAAACTGCGTTTCGTAGGCGAGCGAAGCGAGCCGTTGGTATTGG
>JALWDW010000038.1 GCA_027036675.1 Candidatus Dojkabacteria bacterium | reverse complement strand
AAACAGCTGTGTCATGGCTTTGATGCCTCCGGCGTAATCCCCCGACCGTCAGGTCAATTGGGGATGAGGTAGCTCCCAAAACGTCAGGACGATGTGCTGAAGGTTGCTCAGCGGATTGCAGTATGTCGATTTACCTGTGTAATGTATGCATGTTGTACTCGAAGCTACGGCATGATATGCGTTGAGAACAAATTTGCATTCGGTAGTATTTTGGACGTTGACGATATTCGAAAGACTTGGGACAGACGAAGTTTGTGTAACCGATACCCCGACGTAAGGTCGGTGGAGAGGCTTCATTAGGCCTCTGCGTTGTATGCATGAGAGTAAATACCCTCGTCGAGTACGGTCAGACGCCGTTGCGTACGATAGTGGTGCACGAACGGCATTATCATGGGGATATCCGGTTAGGCGTACCTAGAGTATTCAAGAAATGTAATGACAGCAAGGATTTATCCCAGTTTTGCAAATTTGGCGATAGTCCTTGCCTCTGTGGTGTTTACACACTGTCGCACAAACGCTGAAGTTATGGGGTTTGTTTTGTCGATGAATCCACAAAAGCCATTACCCCGACCTTTTGTTGCACCCGGCCCCCCTCCTGTCTTCTTACCCGGAAACGATAGGCTTGGGTCTGTTTTGTTGAGGGTTTTCACGTAAAGGCGCGCCCGAAGGTTGGGTAAGAAGACAGGCGTCATTCCTGCTATAATGCCCGTATGCAGATACTCGTAGACGCCACAAGCACGCAAGACCAGTTGAAGCACCATGGGATCGGCGAATACACGAGGCGGGTGATAGAGTATATGGCCCCATTGGTCGCCTCAACGCAGGGTTCGGTAGGTGAGCGCAAATGCCCGTACTTAAACCTCCTGCTTTTTGATGCGCCAAGCACGTTGGATCTTGGCAAGCTTCGCGCCACCGACACAAGTATGCGGACGACAAACCTGGGCGACCTAAAGCTCACCAACTACATGGACCCGTGGACTTTCCGGACGAAGTTTAGACCCGCAATCAAGCGAGCTATCACAAATAGCGAACCCACCGTGTATTTTGCGCCGTATTTCTGGCGTGGAACCCCGACCGGTATACTGCCGACAGTGACGATGATCCACGACATGGCGTTGCCGAAATTCAATATCTATTCGGAAAAAAGCCCATTGCACAATCTCATACGAAAATGGCAATACAAAAACGCATTGAACAAAGCCGGAAGGTCTGAAAAATTCATTACAAATTCACAATTTACAAAAGACGAGTTTATTAAATACACGAATACACCCTCGGAGCAGGTAGTACCTATCCATTTGGGTGTGGATATACGCAGAAAGGCGGTCGATATATCGGGAAAATTGCCGGCAGGCGCAGACCAACGAGGATACATCATCTATATGGGTGGGACGTTGGCGAAAAATAAAAATAGCGAGGCCGTAATCCTTGCGTATTGGGCGTTGCGTCAAAAGATGAAAGAGCGGACGCCTTTTCTGGTAATAGCCGGAAGGGCGTTTGCGAGACCGAGCAAGGCACTAAAGAGTTTCGAGCGCCTGATAGCCAATCTAAGCCTCGAAAATGATGTCCATATAGTAGGAGGATACCTAGAGGAGGAAAAGTTTTCGTTGTTGCGTAATGCCAAACTTTTTGTACATCTATCAACGTATGAGGGGTTTGGATTGGCGGTCGCGGAAGCTATGGCGGCAGGTACGCCGGTAGTGGCACATGACGGTAGCTCGTATAGGGAGTTGGTCGGGGATGCCGGGCTTTTGGTGGATTCCTCAAAACCGGCGGAAGTTGCGGATGCGATGCACAGAGTACTTACCGACGAAGACCTGCGGCACTGGTTGGCGGCGAGTGGAGAGGCGCGTGCCAGTGAATTTACATGGGAAAAAACGTCAAGATTCACATTGGATGTTTTGATGTCAGTCGTGTGAGTGGAGTCTTTCCCGAAGAGCTGTGTGAAAGGGTGTAGGAACTTTGTGAACACCCGTCTCAGAGGGTGTAACGTAAGTGTAACGGGTAGTTAGCTGTGCGGTGGGGTAGTCGCTTCGCTGTCTATCGCTATAACGCGTAAGACGTCTGTTTTGTACTCACATGATTGCCTGCAAATGCCAAATTTTCCCGACCCTCCTGTGGAAAGTCTTGGTGCACAACGGCGTTCCTACGGGTAGCCAGTCATCATGGTGATAGTATCCGTGCCGTGGGTACGGCGGATGAAAACTCAATGAAAAATTAATCCCCGCTCTTTGTAGTACTTGTATGTAGTACTTGTATGTTGTGTAGCGCTCATGGTTCTACTGACCACAGCCGGGTGGATGCGGACTGCAGATTTACCTGCATAATGTATGCACAATGTGCCTGGGGTCGAATCATGAGGTTGGTTGAACAAAATACTGCATTTGGTGGTGCTTTGGATATCGGCATCGTCCGAAAAATTTTGGACAAACTAAGTTTGTCTAGACGAGTATCCCGACCTTTCGGTCGAGGAAAAGGTTGCGTCTCCAACGTCCAAAAGAGTCAGAATTCCGGATCCGTAATCAAAGGGCGGCTTGCGACCAGCGAAGCCCGCGATAACGTAAGGGAACGGACGATCGCCCGCAGATACGTCCAAGACCCCGCAGGGTTACCTTGCGTCAACAGCAAAAGCGCGCGCGCCAGCGCGCGGACTACCAAGTATGGATATTTACGAGGGAAATACTCTTTGGCAAAAAGCAATTTATTTTTTACCCCGTGAAATTGTTTGAAATGGTTAACATTTTCACTGGATCCCCAATACCAGTGATAGACCTTGGAATCGGGCGATATTGCAAAAGAACTACCTGCCTCCTTTTTCATCCGATATGAGAGTTCAAAATCTTCCATATAGTTGAAGTAAGCTTCGGTGAAACCTCCGTATTTTTCCGGCAGATTGGCCGGGATAAGCATACAAACACCGGAAACACCGTCCGGGGCGGTGGGCGGAGGAGAATTGCGACGCAGAAAATTGATATCTTCGACGTAGAGGAATTTTTTATTCAGACGTAACCCTTGTGTTTGAGTGAACTTCATTGAGTATTGAGCAAATTTGGCAAACTTGTAGGAGGTACCTCGCCGTATATGAGTACTTTTGATGTTCACCTCTACATCTTGATCCGACTCCCATGCCATCGTCAGATTGTCCGTACGGGCGGGGTAGGGGACCGCAATCGTGATTTCTTGAGTGACGGTCAGTGGATAGCGCGCTACAGCTCGACCGTTTCCGTCGGGGCCAAGTAGAATACTTTTGTATTGCAAATCGCTGATCACGAGTTTAGTAAGAGTAGTTTTTTTGTACGGTTTGATCGTGATCGGCAAAAAAGGGTAATAAAACTCAACAGTAGACGAAATTATCTTTCCCTCATGGCGATCGGCAAATTTTATCAGTTTCTCATACCAAAGGCGGTCGACCCAAGTATCGGGGTTGAGCAGGATATATCGAGTGGGACGGTACTTTTCGTAAGCATAAGCCATCCCCATATTGTTGCTTTTGGCAAAACCAAAGTTTTCTTGCAGATCCAGAACATCCACATTCGGATAATTTTGTTGTACATATTGGACAGATCCATCTTCCGAACCTGCATCCACGAAGATGACTTTGAAATCGCGTACACTTTGTTTACTCAAGGAGTCCAAGCATTTTGGCAGATATTTTCCAGAGTTCCACCCTTGAATGATGATGACTGTTGTAATTTGCGACATTGGTGTAAGTATATTGGTTTGAGTGTGGCTGTCAAGCTGTGAATACGTAGTTGCTTTATCAAGTCTTAGGCCGGACAATTGATTATTACAAAAACACAGACAATGTAGTCCGTTGGAGCTGTACCACCAGTTAAGTATCGTAATAGTTGATGATATAATGAGTTGAAATGAAAGATATGGAGCAAAAACAATTTTCAGAGATTACCTCAGATCAACTTAGTGAATGGTTGGAGTTGGCCATGCAGATGTGGCCACATTACCGCAAGAAAAGACACGTGTTGGAGGCTGAACTCAAAGATTATTTGAATTCCCCCGATGCTGTCGTTTTAGGGTGCTTCATAGATGGGAAGTTAATCGGTTTCCAGTACGCGGGATTGCGATCGGAGTATGTAGCGGGTGCCACGACTCGTCCCGTCTGTTATCTTGAAGGCGCCTACGTACTGCCGGAGTATCGGCGTCAAGGTATCTCATCGGAGTTTGTCCGAATGGTGGAAGAGTGGGCGAGAGAGCGAGGGATCACCGAGTTAGCCTCCGATGCGGAGCTTGAAAATGCTGTGAGCCACCAATTTCACAAAAAGAACGGCTTCCGTGAAATCAAAAGGACTGTTTCGTATATCAAGAGGTTGTCCTAAACGTCGATAATTATCAGTATTATGCCTATCACACCCAACACTGCGGACATGATCTTTGTCGCCAAGTCCTTCCGTTCTTTGAGGAAAATCGCGGAGAGTATGGTATTGTAGATCACGGTGGAGGAGATGATGGTGGTAGCGAGAGCTATATTACCATGACGATATGTACTTAAAAGAGCGAAAGTATAGTAAATCGAGAAAAAAGCGGTCAAAAGATGCGGGATGAAAGTCCTCTTGTTTAGGTCGCTAAATATTCTCTTTAGTGTCTGTCGTAGCGGCCAACGATTTAATATTGTAGTCATGGCAATGATGACCACGGCAACCCAAAGGTAATTGATAACAATATAGAATGGTAAATTGTGACCTGTTGATAAATCGACATCTACCAAAATACCTAGTGCATAAGCAATATTGGCAATAATCCCGATACCCCAATATCGATTTAATCTATGAGTCTTATAATCATAAATGATATTGAAGTTGGCGATAAATACCAGGAGGATTCCGAGCAATTGTTGCAGAGCTATCTGTTCACGAAACAACATCGTCGCTGAAATGATGAGGAATACATGTACCGTAAGATCGATGACGCCAGATACCGATACATCCACATTTTTGCGTACTGTACCTTGCAATCTATCGTGGATGGCGTAAAAGAACCCGGCAGTTAGGAATAATAATAGCGGAGTCCAATCGAGTCGATGCCCATTTACAAACGGCAACGGTTGTCTGGAAATGAATGCGAGAGGCAACAGGAGTATGGGACCTATCAATTGGAACAATATCGGAGCAGAGTAGTCATGTTTGCATCTTTTCAATGTAACTCTATACGATAGATAGAATCCTATGAGCGTCAGAATAGACAAAAATGAAAGCACTTTCCAACTTGCCAGCAGATTGTGAGTGATGCTTATTAAAATCATATGCGTATTTTACTTGTGTTGGCACGATTGCACAATCTGTGTATAATGTGCACAAATGGAAATGGCAGCCATCAAAAGATATTTTACATTACTTGGATTCGGACCGGCCACTTCACTGGTTCTCGCAAGCCTCTTGATAAACGGTAAACAGACGGTGCTTGAAATCTCCAGATCGACAGGCATAGAACGGACCAAAGTTTACCGCATAATTGACAGACTGCTGAAGAAAAACTATATCGTACAGGTCAAGCAGTACAAGCGACATGCTTACAGGATTTCCGATATCGATAAGTTTTCGCAAAAGAAATCGGATTATGAGGCGAAAGCCAGAATTCTGGCCGATGAGTGGTCGGGTTTTGCAGAGAGTTTCGAGAAGTACGGAAACAAAGAAAAGTCGAATACAGATATACGATACTATAATGGTGTGGACGGTATTCGCCAACTTATATGGAACGAGTTGAAAGCGGAAGGTGAACTGCTGTCGTTTACGTATAGAGATTTGCAAGAGGTTGTCGGGCGTCGCTTTTTTGTGCAATGGGGAGAAGAGTTTGGTAAACGAGGGCTTGTTTGTAAGGACTTGCGAACGGATAGCTTTAGCGAAAGTACTCAACGACAAGGATACCGGCCGGCTCCGTTCAAAGGCGACCTGGTGCGTTATTTACCAGGCGACTTTCCCAATATGCCAATCTCTGTAGACGTGTATAACGATATTGTGGCTATCTATGATTGGAAAAATGGCGAGCTTTTTGGGGTGGAGATAGAAAACGGACAGTTTGCTCAATTTATGAAAGGTATTTTCAACTTTATGTGGGATAAGGGAGTTGTTGAATCGTATATGAGTCAAATTCCGGGATACTGAGAAATTGAGCTTGAATTTCCAACGCACTAGTCCACGGGCTCATCGTGATAGGTGCAGTACGGAGCAGAGAAGTATGCAAGATTGCACATGTAGTTTTGATACCTTGGTGAAAACGAATGAGTATTCGGGTCCCATACGCCCTTCATATAAGCGACGTAGCCTGTTGCCGGGTGGTACAGGTCAGATGGTTGTTGACCGAATTCAACATACACAGTGTAATTTTCGTTTGTATTCTTCACCTGCATAAATCCGCCTAATGGAACGGCATTGTATGTTTCTTTGTACACAACGTATTTATATTCAACCGCTTTATCATCATCAAAAGTTTGGTCAAAGTATTGCGCAAGCCCAACATCGCTAGTTATTAACATCCCCTGCAAGTCATTGTTTGGCCAGGGTAGGTCGTGGCCGGTGGAACCGAACGGTTCTATGAATTTGCCGTTGTCGACTTTATAAGCATTAATAGCTTTGACGATCTCTGCCGCTTTGGCCTGGTGATAAACGGCATGCGCATGGCGGATGTAGTACTTGGTGCCCAGCAGGCCGATGCCAGTGAGTGTGACTATGACCGCCATCACGATCAACATTTCGACAAGTGTGAATGTTGGATACTTTCGTAATGTAAGCATGGTGTCTAATCTTCAATTGGTGTTGTGTATGTCATAGATGATGCAAATATGATACGTGAAAATATTGTACTTTGCAATCGACCGCACTAGGTAATTGCAATGTCCTTGATGTCCTCGATACATAGCCATGCCGCGCTTGTACCGTACCCTTTTTTATCGATACGGAAAGGCTTCACTTTTACGTGGTCTTGCAAGAAGACTAGTACGCAATAATTTTTCGATTGATAATAGTCGTTGTATTCCCGTGTGCGCAATGCTATGGCGTCGCCGTATGTTTCTACGATGTGAGTAAATTTCTCTTGGTTCAATTCCGTGAATTGTAGTACCTTGCTAACAGTCGCTTTGGCGGTGACGGGTGCTCCCGAGTCTTTGAAATACACGGTGTCTCCGGCGTTGATACGATCCCACGGGCAGATTTTGTTCTTGTACCAACGTGATTCTATGGTCTTACGGCCGGAAAGTATCTCATCTATTAGGCCAAGTTGCTTGTTCATGATGGCGAGATGTGTCATTGGTCTATATTTTCTATGTACTACTTCTTATTGCAGTCTAATGAATATTTAAGCTTGCACGCAGTATTTGTAGTGCCTGTTCCAGTAACTGTTTATTTGTATCCGTATAAAACCAAGTACTGGCGCCAGAAGGGTGTGGTAAAGGGATTATCAATTTATCTGAATCGCCCCATCCGAATGGGCGTTGCACAAATGAGCGACCGACACAATCGGTCAGTGATCTGCAGTCCGGACTGGTAGATAGTGCATACGTGATTGCAAGTTTACCTACAGGTAAGATTATATCTGGATTGATTTTATTCAACTTACGAATAAGTTGAGGCCTTTCCCGCGTAATGGTGGCATGATCTGGCACTATATGGTTACCGTTGCGACTGCCAGGGTAAAACGATACCAATGCACCGAAATGGAAATTTGCTTTGATGTATGACTCCGGGATTCGCGCTTGCGCAAACCATGAATATAGTTTGGTTCTGCCAAAAGGTCGGGGTGGGTAGGGCGGTTTGGGCATTGCTTGCCCGACGACGAACACAGTTTTGTTTTGTGAGTTATCTATGTCAGACATCTGTTCATGAATGTCATCTTTTATGTATAAGAGCAGGGGTTAACGTGTAGGTGTATATCGTATCAACGTATCAATATCTATTCTTGATTGATGTCAAACATTAAAATTTGATGGGCTCGTCTAAAGTTAACTTAGCCCCTTTTGATAGAAGAGAGGAAGGTACTTTTTCTTTATCTAACCATTCCCACGCTTCAATCCCTCCATCTTCTTCGAGTACTTGCGGATTGCCGTACTTCAACTTCGCGGTAAGACCGATGTGTATGTAGTGTTTTGGTGAATATGCATTGGTATTGGAAACGAATTGAAACTCGACATCATCGACCTGAATCCCGCATTCCTCCATGAGCTCTCTTTTCGCACAACCTACGAACGACTCCATGAACTCTAGATGTCCCACAGGTAATATGTATTGTAAATTGCCTCGTACTTTTGTGCGGCCAAAAAGAATTTTATTTGCGTCGTTAAACACTACAATTCCGACACTGATTAGTGTTCTTTGTGTGTCCATGTGGATATCGTAACTTGCTGTTAGGTATCAGTCAAGGAATATATTCTATAACCTGCCTCATCAGGCGTTCTAATGGTCGTGGGTCAAAGTTCAACCTCCAAATTCATATCGTAATCCGTGTATCCCAAACGCCTGTAAAAAGCTAAAGCTTTTGTGTTTTTTGCAAATACGGACACCTGTATTCTGTTGCAACCCTGTCTTTTCGCCCATTGTCGGAAGTGTTTATCCAATTCGCTCCCAAGGTGTCGTTTTTGGTGTTCGGGAAGTACCATGAGGTTTTCCAGTAATGCGATTTTCTGTCGTCCGCGATAAGAATCCTCAGGCATTTCGTCGATAGAGCCAGATATGTAACCGACCATTTGGTCCTCGAAATATACGGCGAAGATAAAATTCCCGTCGTCAAAATATCTCTTGAAAAATTGTCTATACGATTCTTTATTTGGCCAGTTGGCATCGAGAGAAGGGTCAAACTCCTCCCGCGAAAGGTTAAACAGGTATTTGTTCAATTCACAAACCTGTTCTAGTTCTGTTGGATCGGGTCTTTTGAAGGTGTACATGGCGTCTTGGTTGCGGGGGCTGGATTCGAACCAGCGACCTACAGGTTATGAGCCTGTCGAGCTGCCACTGCTCTACCCCGCGATACTTGAATACGCGAGGAGTATAGCATCAAGCAACCTTTTCTTCAATATCAAGCGTAAGAGGCAGAATACATTTGGTGCATAAGACGAAGCGAGAAGGGGTTATTCGCTTTTTTCGTATAAATATGAACTATCGATACCTTTCATGAAGACCTCACGATCGTCGATCTTATCAGTCAAAGCATCTTTCAGTAATGTTTTTATCTCCTTATCATCCGTGGGGCTTAAGATCATAGCTCGCATGTAATCACTTTTACTTATCTGTCCCCAGTCAATGCATTTGCGCAACCTCTTCTTCAATATCAAATCAAGCCAGAGGCGCGTAGCACGTCCGTTTCCCTCCATAAACGGATGCGCAATATTCATTTCTATATATTTATCAACTATTTGCTCGAAGGAGCTTTCAGGCATTTCCTCAATTCGTTCGAGTGTGCTCATCAAGTACTTGGCCACCGCAAACCCGAACCCTCCTTTAGAAATGTTTTTCCCTCTGATCTGTCTTGCGAAGTCGTAAAACCCGCCGAAAAGGTAAGCATGGATCTGTCGCAATCCTTTCGTCGTGCCAACCTCTATTGCGTCGAGGAGGGTGCTCTCAAATAGGGCATGTGCGCGCTGTTTGCTTTTGGTGTCGATGATCTCGTCGCTGTATATCGACCATTCGACAAATTTGCTGATCTTCGCCATGGGAAACGCCTCTCCAAGGAGCCTAAGCCCATCGAAGTCGATCATATCGGACAAGTACTTTTTCCCATCATTGGCCGGAATTTTCAGTTGGGTAGTATGACTAACCAACTGAAATCCTTCCTTCTTTAGCTTTGTTTTCAAGTATTTCCAATAGTTGCGGTTTTTCGCGTGATCGTCACGCCCCGTGAATACACCAACAATATCCGGCGCACTAAACCACCATTTGGAATTTTCGTCGTCCCATACAGCGCGGACCTCTTGAGCACCTAAAAAACGGATTGAAATATCGTTAGCCGCCATGGTGTATTATAACCTATTTGCCGCGGTTAGACGGAAGACACCCTGGAGCGGGGAACGAGATTCGAACTCGCGACCTTCTGCTTGGGAAGCAGACGTTCTACCAACTGAACTATCCCCGCATGGCCACACTGACAGGAAGTATTGTATCACAGACTTGGAAAAACCGTTGGCGATTCCCCCGTTCAATCTGCCACAACCGGCCGATGTTCTACATCGTATACCTCGGGTATCGAGAAGTAGGGGGCGAGGAACTCGGGCCGATGAGTCATACGATACCCGTCAAAATCTATCCTATCCATGATCACCACATTGTCATAGACGGCCACATCATTGTACGCGCTCACAGGGCAAAACACATTGAAACCCTTTTCGTTGAGGTACTTCATCTTGTCTTCATCCGGATCAAGCCTGTATCCAAACGGTGAAATGAAAATATTTGTCTTACCGATGATCGGTTGCACCTCCGCTATCCAGCGATCCACGTCTTTTTTGAAATCCTCCAGCGAAGCTCTCTCCGCCTTGAAGTCTATATCATGCGAATAACTATGATTAGCAAACCGCCAACCCTGGGATTTCAGCCTGTCCGCTATCAAGGTCGCCTCTTTGATCAATTGCGGATCACCGGTATTCGTCCTATACCCAAGCACCCCTTCAAAACCCGTTTCCGCAAGAATGCCTTTTGCCCCTTGATATGAAAAATCCGGATGCTTGTAAACAAAATCATCGACAAGTGGCATAAGGTCGCTGTCTCGGATATATTCCACATGGCCATCCGGGTATTCGTATTCGCCAGTGATCTCGTTGTTTTCATCCAGTACCAGTCGAGAGATAAACCCGTCGCCGTGCATATAGTCGTAATATGAAACGTCGTCGATAGATAGGATCAAGGGCTTCTTATTTGGTGGCAGTCTAAGCTGTCGGCGTTTGATATGATGCGGATCACTGAAATCGTAGAGATCTGAGAAGGACACAAGGATATAATCCCGGTCGTAGAGTTGTTGCAGGATTTTGGCGGTTTCATCGACAGTGGTCATATAGTAATGGTAACCCAGAAAATCCTCGTCGCCGTCAAATGCCAGAGTGGGATCTACTATCAAACTGTGAAAAAACGCATGGCGTGGTTTGTCGTATGACGGGCGTTCGATTTCTTGTTGACGGAGGAATTCATCCACCAATGCTTGCCGCGACTTGATCCCCAGTGCGTCGCTCAGATCCGCGGGACCGGGTATGGCGCGCCGATAATCGGTGATAAGCTTTTTGGCGCCGATGAAGTCTTTGTCCAAGAAAATCATTTTATCCAAGGCAGCCTGCACTCCCAATGTGTACTCATGTGCGTAGCGTTGTTGGGCATTACGTCTGTCCAAATAATCCGCAAGAGCGATATAGTCGTGTTTTGCGATGCTCTGGTCAATAAACGTTTGGTCTTGCTTTTCCCGGATTCGCTGGCGGGCTATTGCCAATTCTTGTTTACGAAAAGCTATATCATACCGCGTCAGGTGCCGTATAAATCCTTCATAGTCTTGATCATTGAAATATCGTATCGCCGAATCCGCGGACGGTGCGGGGTGGGTAAATTTCCCTGTATATGTTTGGATGCCGTATTGTCCGAAGTGTGGTACGAAGATGTAGTAGGCGAGGCCCGATGCCATCGTCGTGAGGACGATTATTGCGATTATGAGGTACCTACGAGGTTTTGTGTGATCGGTATCGTGGCTCATACCGGATTATAACTCTTCTGTGGTTGCGATGTAAATTGCGGTTCCGATTGGGTAAGTTTAACGTCGGGGATAGAACCCGGGCTTCGAACCCACTGTTCGGGTGGCAACGCTGTTGTGACGCATCTAGTGGACAAGATTTCAGCCCGGTCAAATATGCAAAACGGCTTGTATACGACAGATACAAATGCAGTGTGACTACAGCCCGTACTGCACATCAGGTACGGAGAAGACGCCTACTTGGGGACTTTTTCTCAAGATACGGCAGATAACATCTCAACCCACTCTGTACGTACATTTAGGTACATCGTGCTATATACCGTATCTACAAAGTATCGATAAACACCATGGCTGCAAGGAATACGCAGAGGTCTCGAAATGTGCGCTCCAGAGCGACGGGCATTCGTAGACGCCTACGCGACAACGTAAGTTGGCCGTTAAATTTCGATTAAAATAATATTAACCGCAAGATTTTCTTATGTACTATTCCTATGATAATGGGTTTTCCATGTCAAGTCCGGGGTTTAAGCCCGGGGTTCACCCCCGACTTGTTGCGATCGGACATAGGGTTAGATGTGTCTACACGTAGCTCGCGACGTATGCTACTTATGACAACCTATACCCGAAGTCGGTGGCAGGTGGGATATGTATTGTGTCGATTTTGCCAAATAATCGGCATACTGCTCGTTGCGCCGCCTGTCTGGCAAGACCGAATACAAGAGAATTTTTTTGACGAATAACGGGTTGTGTTCGAGAGCCCCGTTGTACGGGGACAATACTGCATAATCTCCGCGATATTTGCAAAGGAAGACGGTTGTTTCCTTGTGATAGGCGATATGGTCTGTCGGATTGTAAACGATCGAGGTTTTGACACATTGGGATGGGTGAAGCTTATCTGTGATGGCTCCGTCCACCTTGCATACCAAACCGCTGTTGAGACCGTCGGGCTTGGTATATTTGTCCGCTACACCATCTCGTCTATATTTGGCGAGTATGGCCAAATTCATTTCCAATCCTGGATTGATGGTATTGTCCCACTTGATTGTATTCGTGCCCGTGTCAAATAACACTGAGCCGATAGTCAATCGCTTGTCGTATGCGATAGCCGAATAGCCGGTAGGTCCGGGTGCCACGCCGGTCTTCCCGCATGCTTCTTTGTAGTAATAATCGTATAAATATTCAAATTTCCTATCTTGCGCCCGATCCAGATTGCACAATGCTAGATTGATAGGGTAGACGAGGCCGTTGGAGTAAAGTTGCCTCTCCGTATCGTGATACTTGAAGATCTCTTCGCCGTCAGTCGTCTCGATGGAATCGATGATATGAACTTGCGGAGGCCGACCTTCAGATGCAAGAACAGTGTAAGCTGAAGTTATGTCCAGGAGGGATGTGGGATTTTTGCCTATTACCATATCTTCAAGGCCGCTCAAGTTCTTGGCGGTGTGAATACCGGCCTCGTTGAGGGTTTGTATATACGGTTTCTCACCGGTCAGCTCCAGTGTATACAGCGCAGGGATATTACGGTTGAGAGCGAGTGACTCCCTTGCCGTCATTGGCCCACGGTAGTCCAAGTCGGCGTTTGAGATTTCATAATCGAAATTTTCGATATCCGGTGTTTCAAGCCATATACCGTAACCATCTTTGATCGCAGTTAAGTATATAAACGGGTGGTAGAGTGCTCCAAATTCATAATCGTGGGTCACATTGTCGATGCTTCCATGAATATACGGCGTATTGGCGAAATAGTCCGGTGATCCGATCCAAGTCAATACTTCCCCAGTTCGCGAATCGATTACTATGACCCCTCCGTTGCGGATACCGAGGGAATGATTTTGTGTGATGGCCGTATCGTACATATCGTTGATTTCTTGTTGCATTTGCAGATCAAGTGTCGTATGTACGATGTAGCCGGTATCTCGACTGTCTTGTACGTAGTTTGACTGCAATTGAGAGATTACCGCCAATGAAAAATGAGGCGCTTGTTCAAAGAAGTCTTTGATGTTAAACGTTATCTTTTCCTGTTTTGCCGCAGCGATCTGTTCCAGGGTGATATCTGTATTTTGGTGTTTGCGGATATATTTCTCAAGTTGAGTCAGGGAATAATTTATCCTTCTGTTGATCCTTTCATCAGATGCGGAGACGGGGCTTAAGGAAGATGGTTGTTGGATCAATCCTGCGATATATGCTGATTCCGCCAGTGTCAATTCATCGAGATCTTTGTCAAAATAGTACCGTGCCGCTGATTTTACGCCGTATACGGGACCGCCAAGGGGAACTTCGTTGATATATAGTTCTAGTATTTCTTCTTTGGAGAATTTCTTTTCATAAATGTATGACAATATCAGTTCTCGATATTTTCTGCGGAAGGTGTGTTTATACGCTTCATCGCCGTATTGATCGTGCAAAACGGTATTCCTGAGTAGTTGCTGAGTGATCGTACTTGCTCCGCACGGTGTACCGATCAATCCGGCAGAGATATGGTTGGCGGTTGTCCTGAGTGTGCATCTGGTCAACGCCCGAGTGTCAAACCCGTTGTGTTCGTAAAAGTCGGCGTCTTCCGATGCGACGATAAGCAACAAAAGGCTTTCCGGGACGTCATCGATCGATACGTATTCACGGTCGGCCGTGTCGTATGTTTTGTAGATAACTTCTCCGTGTCTGTCCAGGATGACGGTGCTTTGTGGTCTTTGTTGCGGGTAAAGTTTGCCGGTGACTACGACGCTGTCGTTTAGGTCGCGCCATATTTTCGCCGTGTATATGGCCGCAGATACGGACAAAGCAACTAATGCAGTCGAGATAAACGTGATGACGCCCTTCATCGAGATTGTACTTTTTATCCGCGACGGTTGACTGATCATCCCTGCCTTGGTTCCCTAAGTTAGATCCCACCCTTCGAACAGAAATCCCGTACCCATGGGAATTATGCCTCGAAAAACGTGATATTCCTTATGCACGAAAAAGCTTGAGTATATGCCATATGTATTCTCAGCACGATGACAACGAGCATATCCTGTAATCCAAGTGAATAGCGTTCTGTACATGTTTGTGATTAGGTATAAATTTGCAGATAGTAGATTGCACAATGACAGAGCCATTATTTAGTATAGACTGGCCGTTGTCAAATCCGGAATATCCTCGCACAAAGTGGGCTAGCACCGCGATGGACGCACACGTGTTGCGATTGAGTAGATTGTCATGCAGAAAAGTATCGGAGGGTATACAGAAGTTTCGTCATTACCCTTATGATTGAGGCTGAAGCCGGGGAATATGGGGCCCTCGGCCCGTATGGTTATCTGCCTTGCTGGCATAGGGTATATATACTACCTGGACGGTGCTTTGACGTATTTGTCAGACAGTCTATATATACCGTACGCAAATTACTGTACACCGACAGTGTGCGTATGCAACAAACGGGATTGTTCCAGTAATGGCCGTGTTGTCATTGGATATCAAGATGTCTACTTACCTTCCGTCAGTATTTGGTTGTATCGGATGAGTACTATACGAGCAATAAGTCTGCCAAGGCTGGCGGGAACTTTGTAATCATGGGGATTTCTATTCCTCCGTGTGGTGCTGGCTTGAGAATGTACTGATGATAATACAGGTAATCTGTTAAATTTAAGTTAAACATTTATTAAAAATCCCAATTTTCCATATATTATCCGCGTGACAACAACGTTTCAATTTCAACCCCGGACCCCAACCCCGGGTCCGAACCCCGGCTTCGTATGTTACAATCCACAGTTAAAATATTTGGACTGACAAATGTCGTACACGGACAAATTCAACAAAAACATTTACCTGATAGTGGACGGGCAGGTATGCCAAGTGATGGACAGGGATTACAAGACGCAGGGTAGGCAAGGCGGTCTGGTACGATTGAAATTACTGCGATTGAAGGACAATACTATCATTGAAAAGACACTGAAAGCCGGCGCGAAACTGGAGAAGATCGAACCCGTAGTAAATAAAGCAATATTTTCGTATAAAGATGATGACTATTTCTATTTCATGGATGAGGAAACATACGAAACTTTCGGAGTTGACCCGGAGATAGTCGGTGATTATGTAAATTATCTAAAAGAAGGCGCGAAGTTGACGTTCCTGGTGTACAAAGGGGAAATCATCAATATGCGCAGAAAACAAAGTGTCCAACTTAGGGTGGTGGAAACAGAGCCGGCGGTCAAAGGCAATACCTCGACCGGAGCGACGAAACCGGCAAAAGTTGAGACAGGGTACGTATTGCAGGTGCCTCTTTTTGTGAAGGAAGGTGATATGATCAGGGTAAACACGGAAACAGGGCAATATACCAAAAAAGGAGTGGTATAATAAGTGCCATACAAAGCAAGCCTCAATCTCTCGAGGCTGTAAGTTGGGGTAGCTCAGTCGGTTAGAGCATGGGATTCATAAACCCAAGGTCGGGAGTTCGATTCTCCCCCCCAACATATTTCTTGATAATTTAAAAGAACCTACCATATGGATAAGCGAAATATGTCGTCCGGAGTCAAACCTCATAAAAGTACCGCACCTGCCGGAGACAATGGCGGAGATGATAAAAAAATAGTCGTAGATTTGCGGAAATTACCGCGCGCCGGTCGCCGTAAGCCAACTGCAGGGATAGTGTTGGGGTTTGTCGTGTTGACCATATTCCTAGTTGGATCTTTCTTGACGAACAAGTTTTACGGGCCTGAAGAAATAGGTACGGGGGAAGCGAAGGTAAAGATAGAACAGATCATCAAAAAATCGGAAGAAGAAGGACAACCTGTATCTCAAAATTATGAAGTGGAAGCGCATGACGGATACTTTTTGATCAAGGAAAAAGATAAAGATAAACCAAATGCGTTCACCAAGACATACAAAGCGAAGTACGATGAAGATCAGACCATGAAGGATCTTCTAGGGGATGAGAATTTTGACAAATTGGGGGGCGCATATAAATTCAGTCGGCCCACAGATTACGGGGATATTTTAGGATCTGTGGTGACGATCGCTTTTTTGGGGATAGGCGTGTATTTGATCTTCATGATGTTGCGCAATATGCAACAATCCGGTGGTAAGTTTATGGCATTTGGACAAAGTAAGGCCAGGCTCCTTTTCGGACGTAAAACGGGTGTCACATTTGACGATGTGGCCGGGATCGACGAGGTGAAGGAAGAGCTGGTGGAGGTTGTGGACTTCTTGAAAAACCCGCGTAAATATAGAGCGATAGGTGCGCGGATCCCGAAGGGTGTTTTGCTGGTGGGACCTCCGGGAACCGGTAAGACTCTGCTTGCCAAGGCTGTGGCCGGTGAGGCTGGAGTGCCGTTTTTCCATACATCGGGAAGTGAATTTGAAGAGATGTTGGTCGGGGCCGGCGCTTCACGTGTACGCGACCTTTTCACCAAAGCCAAGCGTGCCACACCGTGTATCATTTTCATAGATGAAATAGACGCCGTAGCCAAAAAACGGGGAACCGTACTGCATTCGGGGCAGGGTGAGCAGACTTTGAACCAGATTTTGGTGGAGATGGACGGTATGGAAACAAACCTCAACGTGATCGTACTGGCGGCAACCAACCGACCGGATGTCCTGGACCCGGCGATATTGCGTCCGGGTAGGTTTGATCGTACAGTTACCGTCCAATTGCCAGATTATGATGGCAGGTTGGAGATATTGAATGTACATGCAAAAGGTAAGAAATTTGCCGAGGATGTGGATTTCGATACAATTGCGCGCAAGACGATAGGGTATAGCGGTGCGGATTTGGAAAATCTTTTGAACGAAGCGGCCATCATGACAGCCAAAGATGGGCGGAAGGCGATCAGTCACAATGATCTGATGGAAGCTTATCTGAAGGTCAGACTGGGGCGCCAACGGGCAACACCGGGTAGGGAAGAAGATGAGATCAAACGGGTGGCGATACATGAAGCCGGACATGCTGTAGTGGCCAAATTTACGCCCGGAGCGATACCTGTCGAAAAAGTTTCGATCATTTCCCGCGGGCAAACCGGCGGGGTTACCGTGTATACGCCGGAAAAAGACACAGCTTTGAAGACGGTGACCGAATTGAAAGCCAGGATCGCCACCGGGGTGGCCGGCAAGGTCGCCGAAGAGATGATCCTTGGGGAGATGACTACCGGAGCCGGGTCGGATATAGAGATGGTAACGCAGGTAGCCAAGCAAATGGTACAGCGGTTGGGTATGAGTGAAAAGTTGGGCTTCGTGAAGTATGGCGACCTGGAAGAAACCACGCATCTGGGGTATCAATATGGCGGGGGCAGAGACTTCAGTGAGAAAACGGCCGAGTTAATAGACCGCGAGGTAAAATCCTTGATCGATGAGGCGCAAGCAAATGCGAAGAAGATTATCAGTTCTCATAGGAAGGAGTACGACAAATTGGTGGAGCTTTTGATAGAAAATGAGGAGGTGGACAAGGAGGAGTTTGAAGCGATTTTCGCCGATGATGTTGATGAATCGTCTTCGGATGTGACGGCAGAAGATTGACGGAGGACTCGAAGCTAGCGGGGTTCTACCCCGACTTGTTGCGATCGGAATTAGAATGTAGACACAACCCCTGCTGCGATTTTTTGATGTATAATGGAGGCACTCATGCAATCGTCAAACCTATTCGTCATTATCGATACCAGCGCCATAGTCCACAGGGCCTATCACGCATATCCCGCTACCCTGCGGTCGGTCGACGGAGCGCCGACAAATGCCGTATTTGGATTCACGTCCATGTTGTTGGACGTGATGAAAAAATATAAACCGCAATACCTGCTCGCGGCGGAGGACACTGGCAAACCAACCTTCCGACATGAACAATTTCCCGCGTACAAAGCCCATCGCAAACCGGTAGATCGGGCGCTGATCGATCAATTCCCATTGGTGGAGACTACACTTGAAGCATTCAATATCCCGCATATCAAACAACCCGGTTACGAAGCGGACGATATCATAGGAACTCTGGCCGAGCGCTTCAGCAACGGCGAGTGGAAGTATTCCGGTATCAAGTTGCTTATAGTCTCCGGCGACAAGGACCTACTGCAATTGGTCGGGCCGAATGTCAACGTGGTCTTACCCAAAGGGAGTTTCCGCAACCTGATCGTCTACGACCGCGAAACCACGTACAAAATGCAAGGTATATATCCGGAGCAAGTGATCGACTACAAAGCCATGGTAGGCGACCCGTCGGACAATATCCCCGGTATCAAAGGGATCGGCAAGAAGACGGCGATGACTTTATTGCAAAAATACGGGACATTGGACAATATCTACAAACACTTAAGCGAATTGACACCCAGGCAACAAACCTTATTCGCAGAAGGGGTGGAACAAGCGGAGATAAGTCGGGACTTGGCGACGATATACAAAAAATTGGATTTCCCTATGCGGTTGGAGGATGCGATACTCAAGGATTATTCCAAAGACGATGTGATCAATCTTTTTGCCAAATTATCGTTTAAATCACTACTGACGAAACTGCCGGACAGCCTTGCCGATATCCAACCGAAGCAACCGCAGGATCAGATGTCCATGTTTGGTACTGTGGGGAACAAAACTTCCGACGATAATACAGGACCCATAAGGACCACCGGTAATCACGTCGAGAGTACCGTCAAAGATATATTGAGTACGAAATATGCGGAGAATAGACGATATTTGATTTACCACCGGGACAAACCCGATATGGTGTTGATCGGTATCTGCAAAGAAGATGGCGAGATCTTGTGGGCCGACCTGCGAGTGCACTCGGACAATGACAAAGATATATCGAAATTGATCGCAGATATGAAGGAAAACCGTTGGATAACGCACGGGTGGGAGGAATTTGTGACAAGGTTGGGAGAAAAAAGACTTGCAAAGTTGTTGGATAAGAAAATATCTCAAAATGTGGCGGATGTCGCGTTGACGGTACATATCATAGATGCCGGTATGAGTGATCTGACATTGAGCGGATTGACATTTCGTTACCTTGCGAGACATTTGGATGAATACACGCGTGAGCATGGGGGAGAATATATCCAAGCACTGTCCGACCTGTGGGAATATTTCGATAAACTGATCGATGGAGACCGACCTGAAGGCTCATCGGGTGATACTTGGAAAACCATATCGAACCGTGCATCCAAATATCTGACGGCCGATAGGGTGGCGGTGCGGCGATATATCTCTCTTGAAACACTGAGCTCTTTATCATTGGCGATGATGGAAAACAGAGGGATAAGGATAGATCTGGAGAAAGTCGCGAAGATCAAAGAGGATTTTGAACAAAAACTCTCGGAGATCGTCGCGCGAGCCTATGAAGTGGTGGGGCACGAATTCACCATATCGTCTCCAAAACAAGTAGCCGAACTTCTGTACGACGAATTGAACCTGTGGCAATATGCCGAAGGTGGGAAGAAAAAACGGACACGGAGCACCAGAGCCGATGTCCTGACCGAACTTATCGGTGCTCATCCCGTAGTACGTAGCATATTGGAGTATCGGGAAATATCCAAATTGCTATCCACGTATATCGAACCATACCTTCAGGACGCGGTGGGAGGTACTGACGGATTTGCGACCGTGCATACCAATCTCTTGCAGACCGGTACGAGTTCGGGGAGATTTGCGTCCCGCAATCCAAATCTGCAAAACCTGCCGGCCTCCGGGCCCGGACTGGCTATACGGTCGGCGTTTGTAGCCGGGGAGGGGTACGATTTCGTGGCGTTGGATTATTCACAGATAGAGTTACGTATATTTGCCCACCTGTCGCGCGACAAAGCGATGATACAGGATTTCGCCGACGGCAAGGACATCCATACGGCGACAGCCTCACGTATTTTCAATAAATCGGAGAGCAAAATTACCAAAGACGAACGAAAAGTCGGTAAAATAATGAACTTCGCCATAATCTATGGTCAAACCAAATACGGGTTGGCCAAATTGTTGCGAATACCGATCGGCGAGGCTGAACGTACGATCCAAAACTATATGCAACAGTATCCTGGCGTGAGCGAATACATCGAGAAGGCGAAAACTTTGGCGGTGGAGAGAGGGTGGGTCGAAACGATGTTTGGTCGCAGACGGTACCTGAGCGGGACTGCAGCGATGGGTCGTATGGAAAGAGAATCCGCCATGCGAGAAGCTATAAATATGCCGATACAGGGTAGCAATGCGGATATCATGCGGTTGGCCATGTTGGATATTGCAGATTTGATCAAAAATGATAAGAGGTACAAAAATAAGGTTTACCCTATATTACAGGTGCATGACGAATTGATATACGAAGCGGATACGGATATAAGCGAAGAGTTTTTGGCAGATGCGCAGTCCGTGATGAAACGGGCGGTTCTTCTAAACGTACCTTTGGAAGTGCATGCGTTGCGGGGTAAAAATCTCGAGGAAGTGAAGTGATGTATGAGACGTGGTTTGTAACGGTTATCCTATAAAGGGGTGGTAAGTAAAAGGGGTGGCAGATAAACAAGAAGCGGTCATGATCAAAATAACAGCGAACAATTATGGTAAATACGTGGGTGAATTGAAAAAGTGGGCTCATGCCTACTATACGTTGGACGCGCCGCTTGTCCCGGACGACGAGTACGATCGTCTGTACAAGGCTGTTGTTGAGTTTGAGAAGAAACACCCCGACCTTGTGGCGGAGGATAGCCCGACAAGACGGGTAGGGGGGCGATTGCAAAAAGGCTTTGCGAAGGCTGAGCACCATGTACCTTTGTGGAGTATGGAGGATGTGTTTGCCGAGGACGAGTTGAAGGCATGGGTCGACAAGGTGCGCCAAAAGTACGGGGAATTGCTGAAAGATGGCGGTATCGATGCGGGTCTGGAATTCTATTGCGAGCCGAAGTTCGACGGGTTGAGTCTGAATCTGCAGTACGATAGAGGTGTTTTGCAAAGAGCCATCACGAGGGGGGACGGTAAACGGGGTGAAGATGTGACGGCAAATGCGCGCACCATCCGTACAATCCCTTTGAGCATACCGTATCAAGGTGCGGTGGAGGTGAGGGGAGAGGTGCTTATGCGGAAGCGGGATTTGGAGCGGTTGAATAGGGAGAGGCGGAATGCCGGGGAGTCGGAATTGGCCAACCTGCGCAATGCGGCGGCCGGTTCGCTCAGGCAGCTTGACCCGAAAATCACGGCGAAACGGCGTTTGATATTCTATCCGTGGGGGGTGGAACCGGCCGCCGCATTATTTGACAAAGTCTCTGAGCAGGCTCAATGGGCGGAGGAAATGGGATTTGCTGTCACCGAGTACCGCACAATCTGTGCGGGCACCGCACAGATTGTAAAGCAGTACGAGAAACTGCATCAGGTCAGAGGTAAATTGCAAGTCGCTTTGGACGGTATGGTGGTAAAGATCGATAATATCGCATTGCACGAGGTTTTCGGCTATACGGAGAAATTCCCCAAATGGATGGTAGCGTACAAATTCCCCGCTACGGAGAAAATCAGCAAGATCGTCGATATTGATTGGCAGGTCGGTCGCACGGGTGTCCTGACGCCGGTGGCGCATATCGACCCTGTGGATTTGGATGGGGCTACGGTACGGCGTGTCACTTTGCACAATTACCGACAGATTGTCGAGAAAGACATCAGGATCGGTGATAAGGTTGTAGTCGCCCGGAGTGGGGATGTGATCCCGAAGATCGTCAAGTCATTACCTCAATATAGACGGGATGCGTCGACTGTCGAGGTGGTGAAACCGGCAGTATGCCCTGTATGCCGGAGTAAACTTTTGGACGAAGGTATTCTGCTGAAATGTCAAAATATTTCATGTCCCGCTCGCGTCAAGAATGCTTTGCGTCATTTTGTCGGCAAAAAGGGGTTGGATATAGTCGGGCTGGGTGGCAAAACCGTCGAAACTTTGTATGAGCGAGGGATTGTCAACGATGTGTCCGACATTTACAAGTTGCGTGCCGAGGATTTGTACGGATTGGACGGGTTTGGGGAAAAGAAGATAATTTCTATCCTGGAGTCTGTCGCCAATTCAAAGAACCCACCTTGCGATAGGTTCGTATATGCTTTGGGCATCGAACATGTGGGGGAGGTGGTTGCCAGATTGATTTGCACGCATTTGGTGTCCGATACTGTGTGGGATTTATTGCAGATAGAAAAAGATGATTTGGAGGGCATCGAAGGGATTGGTCCAGAGATTGCCGATAGTTATGTGAATTTTGTGAGAGTGAATGGAGAAAAGCTGCGGGAATTGCTTGAATTGGTACAGCCGGTTCCGCTGAGTCTAAGTAAGAACGGCACGAATGGATTTTTTGCCGGTAAACGTGTAGTGCTGACTGGTAGAATGAGTGTCCCTCGAGATCGTGTCAAAGAGTTGTTGCGGGCTCAGGGTGCCCGGATCGTCGCGAGTGTGAGTGGAAATACGGATTATCTCATCTGTGGAGAGGACGCGGGCGCCAAATTGGAACGTGCGCAATCTTTGGGTGTGCGGATTTTGGCGGAAGATGAGATGTGGGAGAGGTTGGGGGATGGTCCTGAAAGTAAGGGTGCTGAAGGAACCGCGTCGCGGGTTGGGGACGGGAAGCGTGCTCCTCGCAACGACAATTCGCCGTACCGGACTTTGTGGTAAGCTTGTTGTTTGCGCTGAAGCTTCGTGTTTGCGATCGGGTTATCGTTAGTAACGTCTGGCCTATAAGTGGGTTCGCGGTTTCTAGTTTCATCGGTGCGGTTCTCCGCCTGTGGGGGGCAGGCTTCGTGAAGGTATCACACACGGTGCGGGCAACCTGTTGTTGTGTCCGCGGGTGGGGTTTTGATTGCCTCCGGTAATTCCACGACCGTAATGTCGACAGTGGATGAAGTAGCTCCCAAACTGTCGCAATTGGTCGTTGTCTTGAACTGCAGTGGTGAACGAAACTAGCGTGTATGCGAGAGCCGTATCGGCGTAAGTAGGCATAGTAAGTAGGCGTACGGATGTGTTATGTGCCAGTCGGTCGATCACTACTGGCAGGTGTTTATCTGCGGTGCGGCTGCAGCCTTCGTGCCCCTGCGAGTAAGCCCCACTATGGGAGGCTTTCCTCGCGGATGAATTTTTAATGAAATTTTCACACTGCGTACAGGTCGTATATGTCTAGCGACCGCTGCTACGGGTGAGGTTTTTCCTGACAGGTGGGCATGTTTCCCCAGATGAAAATCTAATGAAAAGTTTGCCCTTGGTGAAGGCTGTGGACCTGCCCCCGGGCTCAAACCCTGGCTCCGGCGTATCGATGGTATAATGAATTATTAAGTTAATAGAAATATTTTCATGGGATTAAGTCGTAGCGAGGCCACGCGATGGGCGAAGATTTTTAAAGTGATGGGCGACCCGCAGGGGTTGTATATGCTGGCGGTCTTGTACGATAGGCGGGATGACAAGATCAGCTTGGATGAACTTGCGTCATTGGCGAAGGTGTCGGAATCCGAGGCTCGCAGGCATCTCGAAGAGTTGGAACACAATGGCGTTTTGTACAATACATGGGAAGATGATGTAGCCTTTTATCGTTTTGCAGATACGAATATTGCTCGCAAACTGAAGCGAATGTTTGAACGGTTTTATTGAGGGGTGGCCGATAGAGTTCAGCAATCGGTTGCGGGTTGTGGTATAATTGGATGTTGAATTCCTGTCAAAGCGTTGAAAATGTCTACAAAACACACAAATAATCACAATACCACCAACTCCGTACAGGATGATATCTCTGCGGATGTCCCTTCCGCCAGTCCACCCGCCCCGCCGGGAGCAGACCCGGTCGTATGGCGGGCAGCTGTGAAATTGGCCAAGGTCAAGAAGATTCGTCAAGCGCTTGCTCGAGGGGAGTTATCCTTGGAGGAGGCTTTGGTCCGATTGGAAGTGGTGAAAAATGAATAGTGTGTGATCGTCAACTCTGCCTATGCTGCCCGAGATAAGTTGAATTTAAAATAGTTATGAGTGATAAAGGTAACATACTTCCTCCGAGTGAAGAGGTTCAAAGGACTGTTGCGGGTTGGGTCGGCAGGGCCAGGGCTGAGTCACATGACGACGAACAGGTGGAGGGAGCTTTAGGTTTATTTGAAAAGTACTTCAACGAAGGTAAGGTGGATCTACCGTCGGTAGATCCGGAGGTTGCCAGAAGGCTTGCGGTATTTGATAGTCAAGCAGGTGGTGTCGTAATGGATGCTATTCGACATATGCTAGCTCGTAAGTTTGCCGACGGAACATATGGTGATATACAAGAAGAGTTGAAAACCAACGGTGGAGCCGGTACTACACTTGTGGATCCATCAGATGTAGAGGCCGCGTATGATGCTTTGTGGGACGTCGCTACCGGTGACTGGGGAAGGGAGATTGCGGTGAGCCTTATGACAGGGTCTGATGAAGCTATAGATGCCGTTCATGCGACATGGTTGGCGATGGGACGTGAAGACTTGGTTGGCCCAATATCTGATGAATTGTTGGACGGCGATCAGCAGTCGTTGTGGCAAGCTATGGCCGACGTAATAAATGAGTACTACTCGAACAATATTTATCGGTAGTGGCAGTGGTGGAGAGGGTGATCGTGGAGGTAAGGAGGAAGCCCGCATTGTCTCTGTATACGGACCTCATACATTGACCGAACTGAGTACACTTGCCGCTCTGGCAGTGCTGCAGGCGGAGCAGGGTACCCGGGCTCGCAGGAAGCTTGATGGGTTGTTCGGTAGATGGGCTGAACGCTACCTGTCAGACGTGACCGCAAATATCGCTGAAGCAAAATGGCCCGAAGAGGGGGACGAGTCTGTTGAACCATCTCAATTGGTCGAAGACGTTGTGGTCGAAGACGTTGCAAAATCTGCCGGTCGTGTCGCACAATTGATGGCTGCGGGGTATAGGATGGCTCGAACCGCTAAGTCGTCCAGGAGCTCCAATTGCTACACGCCTCCGCCCAGTGTTAGCAGTGTCGGTGGGTTGGTGGACCATTGGAGTAGGTTCGGGAGAGCGATGTGGATTAATGACGGTGTAGGTCGTTCACTAGCTGACGATAATGGTACCAGTTACGAGATACGCCACCCTAAGGAGACCGAGGCACTGTACACAGGTTTCATAGCAGTCAGTATGGAAGTGTTAATACGTGAATTGGAGCAGCAAGGACTGGAGCGCTTGTCGGAGGATGTATACGAAAATCTAGCGACGATAATGGCTATGAAGGATGTCGCGCCGGGTGTAGATGCAAAAGGCATGTTTAACAAGCTTAATGAAAACGGCTTTTTCGAAGAATTGGTCGGAGGAGGGGACGGCACGGAGCTTTCCCAGGAGCAAAGTGAAAGAGTCGATATAGTAAGGCGTATATTACGTGCCTTGTTGGAAAACGATCCGTATGTAAAAGATAGTATGCCTGACTATATGATAAGCTCCAAAGCCAAAAAAACTATCACAGAAATATACGAGAGAGCGGCTGCTGTCAGAGAAAAAAAGTTAAGAGCGGAGATAGATGAGCAGAAGGAAGCGCTCTTTGGCAGGTTGGCGAGGTGGAACGACAAGACAGTATGGGGAAATGTGATCGATTTGTTTCCTGTCGTCCTACCCGAGGTAGATAGTTTGAGCTTGTATGGTATTGTGAAAGCATTAAGCGATGCCTTTGATACCGGTGTTTTGAGGGCTGGTGGGTTCCAATCAAAACTCAACATGGAGATTGCATCTCAGGGTTTGAGTGTCGATCGCGAAGTTAAAATAGCTTTGATGGCGCTTTATCTTTTGAGCGAGGTCGGAGTTGATGACGATGGTAAAGAGTTGTTATATAGATGGTGCGATGATATCGGGCTGGATGGCGTTGCTACCGCCGCTAATATGGCGGTAATAGCGACAACGGCAAGAGGCACGATGTCGTCAAGTATCAAGTGGGACGTGGACGGATTCATCAAGGATGTCACTAGTAGACCTAAGACAGGTGCTAGTGTCCAGCAGTATCACGATGTACTAGCATTGGACGGTTCACCTGTGTACACTATAGATGGCCCACCCAGTGATCAATTTATAAAAGCTGTGAAGGACTTCCTAGGGGGTGCTCGCAGATAGGACTCTAAAAAACAATGCCACTACCCGGACGTAAAGTTGCGGAGGGCAGGGAAGTTCTTTAATACCGTCAATATCCGTCGTTATACAAGGTCCGTCGGCACGTGGAGCAGATATATGGGTGTGTATAATGTACCTGTTTCGGTAACATTATTTTTTATCTAATACAATGTTGTTGCACCCGCCACATCCATGTGTTATAATCCGCATGCTCGTTGAAAACTGAATAGTGACAAGAAATGCAAAAAATGGCTTAATGTATTGAAGTCGTTTACGAATTTATACATGAGGATTATTCTTCATGTGGCTAATGATCTGTATCTATTGATACATTTTTCAATGAGAGTTTGATCATGGCTCAGGATGAACGTTGGCGATGTGCCTAAGATATGCAAGTCGAGGGTGAATTTCACTTCGGTGAAAGGAAACCGGCAAACGGGTGAGTAACGCGTATGTAATCTGCCCCGAAGACGAGGATAGCCAGCCGAAAGGCTGATTAATACTCGATACGTCAGACCACACAGTCATGTGATTGTCAAACAGTCATATGGCTAAGTGGTCTGATGAAAGCTCCGGCGCTTCGGGAGGAGCATGCGTCCTATCAGCTTGTTGGTGAGGTAATGGCTCACCAAGGCTAAGACGGGTAGCTGGTGTGAGAGCACGACCAGCCACAATGGGACTGAGACACGGCCCATACTCCTACGGGAGGCAGCAATTAGGAATCTTGCGCAATGGGGGCAACCCTGACGCAGCGACATCGCGTGGAGGATGACGG
>JALWDW010000037.1 GCA_027036675.1 Candidatus Dojkabacteria bacterium | reverse complement strand
ATTCAAAGTACCCGACCTGCCTCGCAGCCTTGACCTTCTTGGCTTCTTGCAAAACCTTTTCATGTGACTCATCCAAATCCGGCAGATCTTGAGAAACCAATCCTTCTTCATCTTCCAAAAACCAATAACTCATCCCGCTAACCTTGCGATGTTGTGTATTGTGCACGAGCAATCCGTAGATGGGCAATTGCAGAGAGTCTTCAGTTTCAGCGCGTTTCTTACCCGTCTTGAAATCTATGATATGTACCGAATCGTCTTCCTCAATATACTGCAACCAGTCAATTTTCCCGCATAAAATGATGTCATCGTCTTCCGACAGCCAGAAGTTCGGCAGATCTTGCTTGATCTTCACAGCCTTCTCGGCCAGCGGGCCCGGATTCTCCTGCACCGCAAGCAACATTTTTTCACCGCGGGATTTGTACCTACGCTCAACCTCCTTATCACGGAAACCGCCCCGCATCCCCGCGACCGTTCGCCACTCTTCATTCAAACGCACCAACATAGGTTCCACAAAGCGTCGCTCGCCCTGCAAGACGCTCAAACTCTCCAATACCGCATGGACCGCCTGCCCCAAAGCCAGTGCCGGCGTCATGATCTGAATTTTATGCTTTGTCTTCGGATCTTTGTAAATATTTTTGAGATAATAAGCTCTCGGACAAGTACCGAAGTCCTTGAGAGAAGAATACGACACCCAAGTTGCTGTGTATTTATCTTTTGCCACGTGCGGATTATATCATGGAGTCAACCATACCGTAGGCGAGCTATAGTGTTTGTTACCGGCAATCTATGTTCAATATGCCATACGATCATTGCGAGACCGCCAGGGCTGTGACGTTGGCAATGGGTATGCTGACAATTGTGCGACTCCCCTCCGGTTTGGTAATATCCAAAATATCAATCCCGATCGGATCATATATCGGACCGTACATTCCTTCCACACTTGAAGTAGTCGCCGTCCGGATTGTAGCGAGATGATCATTGTCGATCCATTCAGCGTCTCTGTGGAATCTGATAACAATATCGCTCCCAACGGGTTCACCGACCTCGTATACATGCAGTCTTTCCGTATCCTCTGATGTTACGGTATCGCTATGCATAAACGAGATATGTCGCCCGTCCGGTGAAACCTCTTCATAATAACCGGGCTCAAAGTCTGTTGAAGACAGAACCGTACTGCCCGTGGCATCGTAAATATTCAGATTCCACGAGTCCAAACCCGGCACATAATCTTGAGTAAATACACGTCCGGATCGATCGAAATCTATCATCAATGCGTCATCGGACAACAACTCCTCGGTACCGGAAGAGCTCCACAGACCGGACGGTGGACTTACCGATGGATCTATGAAGGTATCGATCGCGATTACATGAGACCCGTCGTAAGACACTTCCAATTCGCGGTTATCGGTCAACCCGCCGTCCCGCGCCGGCAACGGTGGATATGATCGCAATTCTCTTGCCGTGCTCGTCGCCGTGTCGATAGCGTATACGCCAAAACTGTCGTCGCCTTTGCGCAACAACACCGCCAGGGTTCCACCGTTCCACGCCAACTCATCTATGCTTTGCGTAAACGGGATTGCCGTCCACACTGTCGCGATGCTACCGTCGGTGATATTTACCGATTTTACCGCACAACCGCCGTCACAGTCTGCGTAGATCAGTTCTGTGTCCGATTTCCATGCCAACGGGGTCCACAGGTCGTGTATCAAGATGCGATTGTGTTCGCCGTTGGTATCCACTACTCCTACGTTGTGCTGGCCAGTAGTCGAATCGTATGTCAAGTAGGCAATCTGATGTACGTCCGTAAACGGATGACCCGGCGATGTACCATGTGAATCAGCCGGCGGAGTACTGTCGGAAGGTTGGGGTGCTGCGTGTCCACCATTGTCAGAGTCGTGTTCACCCGTGCCAGCCGCATCCTGTTTACCATCAGGGTTGGCGGCATCGGTCTCCGAGTGCTCCGTCTTTGCATCGTGTTTATCATTGTCGGATTGATGATGTGTAGTTTGTACGCTTTCACGTTTACTTGCCCTGTCTGCGACTACATATCCCACAAATGCACCTATGATCGACATTAGCAGGATAATTATGCCAATCAACATCATATTTTTGTAAGACCGTCCGGTCGCCACAGCATCTGCGGCAATCTTCCTTGGCTGCGCTTGAGCCTTCTCCTTTTTTACTGTCTTGGAAATATTTTGCATATTTTTCGCAGACATATATATGAGTGATGATCAGCTTAACTAAACATACCTATACTGCAGTGTACATATTTCTCGCAGAGACCGCAAGTTCCGTATTGTACAGGGGCCAGCCACATTTTTTACAATGGCCACGAAAGACGATGTCATACATATCATTCACAAACACCTTGTACTCGACAATCGTAGTTATATGATTGTCTCTATCGCACCCACAATAACAGTTGTCCAAAAGCTTTTCGTAGTCGTTTCACTTTTCACCGACAATTTCATGAAGTTCTTTTTGTGTGATTTCTATATCCCACCTATCCATACTACTTATGCGTTTATGTTATCTGTATGGTTTACCGCGGATTCAGATCCCGATCCTATGCGGATTTAGGCTCGAAAAACACGCCACTGGCTCGCGCAGCGAGCCAGTGGCGTGGACGTTTTCGCCTCACTACCTTGCGGTCTGTGACGAGTTTATCACATCATGCCACCCATGCCGGGCATACCTCCACCCATCGGTGCGGCAGCTTCAGGCTTTTCCTTCTCCGGCTCTTCAGCCACTACGGCTTCAGTAGTGATCAACATCGTACCTATGGAAGCTCCGTGCGCCAATGCCAGACGTGTCACTTTTACCGGGTCGATCACACCAGCGGCAAGCAAATCTTCGTATTCACCAGTCTTCGCATTGAGACCGACATTACCCTTGCTTTTGTCAGCGGCAACCGCACCATCCACACCGGCGTTTTCCGCAATCTGCCTGAGCGGAGCGCTCAAAGCCTTTCGTAAAATTTCAATACCTATCTTTTCATCCGCATCTTCGACGTCTACTTTATCCAGCACATCGGCCGTATTGTGCAACGCCAATCCGCCACCGACGACCACACCTTCTTCCAAAGCCGCACGTGAAGCGTGCATCGCATCTTCCACACGATCCTTCTTCTCCTTCAGCTCTACCTCGGAAGCGGCACCGACCTTGATCACCGCGACACCACCGGAAAGCTTCGCCAACCTCTCTTGCAATTTTTCCTTATCATAATCGGAAGTTGTACTCTCAATCTGTGCGCGGATCTCGTTTACCCGTTGATCAATCGCAGATTTATCGCCCGCACCGTCTACGATGATCGTATTATCTTTATCAACCACGACCTTCTTGGCAGTCCCCAGATCGCTCAACTCAACCGAATCCAGAGTACGACCGACCTCTTCCGAAATGAATGTGGCACCTGTCAGAATACTGATATCTTTCAACATCTCCGTACGACGATCGCCAAACCCGGGCGCTTTGACAGCCACTACGTTTAGCGCGCCCCGCAGTTTGTTGACCACGAGAGTTGCCAATGCCTGATTTTCAATATCCTCGGCGATGATCAAGAGTGGACGATCAGCCGCTTGCAACACCTTCTCCGCAATAGCCTGTATATCCTGCAAACTGGACAATTTCTTGTCAGTCACAAAAATGTACGGATTGTCCATCTCGGCTTTCAACGTCTCGGTGTTTGTTACGAAATACGGGCTGACATAACCCCTGTCAAATTGCATACCTTCAGTATACTCAACCTCGTCGGAAAACCCCTTGGCTTCTTCCACGGTTATCACACCGTCTTTGCCGACCTTCTGAAATACACCGCCGATCAATTCTCCAAGATGAGCATCGTTGTTTGCGGAGATAGTCGCCACTTTGATAATCTCGTCATCTGCGATCGTCTTACTCTGTTTCTGCAGATCGGCAATGACGGCCTCCACTCCTTTGTCAATACCTCTTTTCAGAGCGATAGGATTCGCACCGGCGGTTACATTTCGCAACCCTTCACTCGCTATCGCTTGAGCGATCACCGTCGCGGTCGTGGTACCGTCACCAGCACCGTCATTTGTCTTGGAAGCGGCATCTTTCATCATTTGAACACCGATATTTGGAATCGGTTGGGCAACGCTTATTTCCTTGGCCACTGTCACCCCGTCTTTGGTTACCACTTGCGAACCGAACTCCTTTTGCAACGCTACATTACGACCTTTCGGCCCCAAAGTTACTTTTACGGCATTTGCGATTATATCTATGCCATGTTTCAACTGTTTGCGGGCTTCATCGCCCAAGATTACTTGTTTTGCCATATTTGTTTAACTTTAACAACTTAATTAATTGAACATACTCTCACGCCAGGATCGCAAGGATATCATCCTGATCCAAAACATAGTATTTTGTCCCGTCCACTTCTATCTCGTCGGGAGAATACTTCTTGAAAAACACCTTATCACCTTCCTTCACCTTAAACTCTTTATTTTTTTTACCAGTACCCAATCTTTTAACTATACCAATTTCCGGTCGATTATCTTCATTTGCGCTGGGAGGGATGATCAATCCTCCTTGCGTAACATCACCGCTCTCCTCCGGAGCGACCAACACTCGCATACCCAGAGGCTGTATAGCTGTACTTTTGTCTGCCATAATTTTTCTCAATTTATCTTATTTTATCTATCGGATTTTAGCAGATACCGACCGAGTTTGCCAACCACTTTTTTAATTATTCCTCTCATCTTTAGAAAATGCCTCTGTCTTGATGATTATCTCTTCTTGTGTCAACTCTATATTGTCTATTTTACGACCAGTCAATTGATTTACATCTATACTCAACATTGCTCGACTGTACGCCTCGGTCATCTTTTCGGCGAAAGTATCGTCCATCCACGGCAATCGCCAACCACCTATATCAAAAGGTCCGATATATACATCCTGCACGTACAACTCGTACGATTCGATATCGTCCTTACGCAGATCGGCTCCGAGCCAAACACCGTGCAATTTGACCCATACGACCCACCTACCAAGGCCAGACTCGATCGCAAACGCTTCAATTCGCCCACTTTCTGCCAATTGTCTCGACAATACGACCTCGATATCCCGCTTATTAAGTGCAATCGCATCTACAACCCGCGTGCTTCTTTCCAATGCGGTGATTTTCTCATCCAAACCCTCTTCGGCAATATTATCAATACCACCCCGACCCTGTGTCAGATATATTACCGAGTTCCTTTGTTCGAACCCATCGGCCCAACGTTTGTACCTATACACGCCGAACACCGACAACATCACGACTGAAACGGCCAACAACGACAGCCCGACAAGTACTATCCTAAACAGCGTTTTCATATAAACCGACCTTTCAATTTACGCAGAATACCGAAGTACTCTTCGCTTTCGCGAATACCAAGGATCCCGGCGATGATGAAATAAACCGCCGCTCCCGCCGCACTTACGACAACGATCGTCATCATCAGCAATGGCACGGTGTCTATGGACAACTGAGAATCGATCACATGCAACACCACATACATCACCAATCCGGCGATTATCGTATCGCCCGTAATCTTGATAATCGGTCTATACGTATCATGTATACTCATGATCTTGTATTTTTTGTCTATAAAATATCCCAAGAGCAACATTTCGACAAAATACGTCATACTGAAAGCAAATGCCAATCCACCAACGGCCGTAGCGCTGTCACCTCGTGTCACCGTAGCCCGATAAAGTGAATGAACCAACCACTTATTAAATTCGCCCAAAGTGATCGTATGTGTCCCGACAAAGCGGAATTGTGAATATACTGCGGACAAGACAGCGCCGGTCCCGTCAAAATTGCTGAAGATATTTGTAAAATAGACAACGAAGACGATATTGAAAAATATCGATACACTGGCAACATACAACGGTATTCTCGTATTGTGCCGGGCATACAGTGCGCGCAAGAAAATACCTATCACCGCCTCCGCCGTGATCGCGAAAGCAAAAAGCCCCAGCGCCCAAGACGTCAATTGCGTCGCATGCCAGTCAAACCTCCCGTACCCCAATATCAATCTGACCAGAGGCAGTCGCAGCACGAAGACCAAAACCGATATCGGCATTATCAAAAACAACGTATGCAACAATGCTTTGTTAAACGAACGGATATACGCTTCGGAATTTTTACTGGCATAATCTGTGGCCATTTTTGGCAAAGCTATCTGGCTGATGGCACTCCCAAATATCTGCGTCGGGAAAAGATGTATGCTGTATGCGTACTTGTACGCGCTCAACGCTCCTCGCCTCAAGCTAAAACTCACAGCCGTGATGACGAACACATTGACGTATTCAAACACCGACGCCACCATCCGTGGCAACCCAAGCCTCAGCATCACCGCCATCTGGTGCAGACTGTATACGATTTCTTGTGAAGATCCAAAGAGCACCGATACAAAGCAACTCTCTTTTTGCTTCAGTTCACGACGTATGATTGACAACGCAAAGGGCAACTGTACTCCAAGATGCAATATCGAGCCAACCAATGCGGCCCACGCCAACCCTCGGACACCCATTTTCCCGTATATCACAAATATCACTATACTCACCGCCATGCCTAAATTGTAAAAAAGCGGACCGAGATTTGTGATCATAAACTTTTTATATATCTGCAAATACGCCGTCGTCAACATACTCATACTCAAAAACAGCGTCGTAAAAACCATTACTTTGATCAGTCGAGTAAGCAAAAGGAGTTCCGATCCGGTGAATGATTGACCTGCACCTTGGTGTTGCATACGGACCACAATATTTACAAATTCAGCCAATTTATCGGCGTATACAAACCCGGTAACCGATAGAAGCAGTATAAACAGCGATATGGTAAACAGACTCACTACGTATAAACGAGCCAATTTGATCGGCCCTTGATTGTGCATCACTCCGGCAAATATCGGTATGATAGCCCCCAATATTGAACCTGTGATCAATATGGCGAACAAAGTGTCGGGTATCAAAAAAGCGGCCCAAAAAATATCCAGTTCCCTCGTAGTTTGAAATACACCAGCTATCAACGGGAATTTCAGAAACCCAAATAGCTTCGTGATCGCCAACAGGATCGTGATCGCCACCACTCCATTACCGTTCCTTGCATACAGGTTTTTCAGTCTTTTCAATACTTTTTGCATACGTCATGGATTATATCATCACATCGTCGCATTTCACCGAGATTTAATATTTTTTTGCTAGTATCGGTAAACTGATATGATAAGTATCGCCAATGAAGTTTTCATCAATCCCGACCGTATTGATGGATAGCGTATTTCCGAAATATTGTGCGGTATGTCGTCGCACGGGCGCATGGCTTTGTCCTGAATGCGTCGGCAAATTGACTCCCGCAATGCCGGAATGCTATATATGCCGCCGGATAAGCGATCATCATACGACACACGAGTCGTGTTTGCGAAATACGGATGGATTCTCGGGTTTCAAGCGAATGTTTGTATGGAAAAGGTATGACGGGCAAGCAAGAGCGATAATGAAAACATACAAATACCAATCTACCGAAGCTTTGGGACATACGATAGCAAAATTGATATTACCGAAGATTAAGGTAATTTTCGCCGACCTTACTCCATCAAACACCATCATCGTCCCGGTGCCAATACATAGCTGGCGACACAACCAGAGGGGATTCAACCAATCACTTATCATCGGCGAATACTTGGCCAAGGGGCTTGATTGGTTATCAATCCCCGACCTGCTCGGTCGCAAAACCGGTAGCAAACATCAGGCGGGTTTATCAAGGAGAGAGCGTCTCGACAATATTCGAAACTCTTTTCATATCAACAAGGCGGTCGCACTCGGTATTTCCACGATCGGCACCGTACGCCATATCGTACTCGTGGATGACGTGATCACCACGGGTAGCACCATCAGTCACGCAGGTAAGCTTATCGAGAAGGAATTTCCGAGTGTTTCGATATACGGCATCACATTGTTTAGAGGTGCGGTGCGAGCTTGGCCGGGGGTGCGATCACAACAGATCACGACAAGACCGTTTGCGGGTACCCAAGGCCGGGAGCCAATGCGCACGAGGAAACGAAACCGCACCTGTTAGGCATAAAGCTGTTGCGGCCGCCGCAGGCGGCCGCAACAACCATCATTCACGTCTATTTCGCATCCCAACGACGGGGCTACTCCACTATTTCACCGTCTTGGACGTCCGAACCATCCGACTTGTCATCTTTGTCGGCTTTGTCGTTTTTCTTTTGTTTCTTAGCATCCTTTTTTTCTTCCTTGCCATCTTCTTCCTTCTCGGCGGCCTCATACATTTTCTTCCCAATTTCCATAGCCACCTCTTGAAGTTCCGCGATGGCTTTCTTCGTTTCTTCCACATCGATATCATCCTTTTCCACAAGCTTCTTCAAAGCCTTTATCTTCTTTTCTGCATTTTCCTTCGTTTTTTTGTCGATGATATCCGCCGCCTTCTCATCTTTGAGGGCTTTTTCGGTGGAGAATATAAGAGTGTCGGCTTCGTTTTTGGTCTCAGCCGCTTCTCTCTTCTTTTTATCCTCTTTAGCGTGTTCGGCAGCCTCCTTCTCCATTTTTTCTTCTTCTTCGTCGGTCAGATCCGTATTGGCAGTGATTGTGATTTTCTGTTCTTTGTTAGTCGCTTTGTCGACAGCTTTCACATTTAAAATACCATTGGCGTCTATTGAAAATGTAACTTCAATTTGAG
>JALWDW010000036.1 GCA_027036675.1 Candidatus Dojkabacteria bacterium | reverse complement strand
CAATACATCAACCCGCTACGTGCGCACGTTTAAGTACATCGTACTACCTATTGCAACTACAAAGTATCGATAAACACCATGGTTACAAGGAATGTGCAGAACCCCCGAAATGCGCGCTCCAGAGCGACGAGTATCCGTAAACGCCTATACAACAACGCATATTGGTCGTTAAATTTCGATTAAAATCATATTAACCGCAAGATTTTCTTGCCGGTTTTTCCCATGGTGATAAGATTCCTTTGTCAAGTCCGGGGTTTAAGCCTGGGGTTCAACCCCGACTTGTAGCGACCGGAATTAGAATGTAGGTACACATATGCCGACGCAATACACGTATAGCATTACATTCCTGCTAAAAACGGAACCCATTGTGATGAGCACCCTCGACGATTCGGGAGCACCCTATCCATAACCTACGACCTTACGGCAGGAAAATTACGCCGGAGGCGTCAGGTATATGTACTCCGCATCGATATCGGGGACCGGATCATTTACGCTCAATGTAGTGATGATGCGTTGTACATCTTGCCCTGCGAACCGCGCCAATCCCAACCGCAAAAATTCGTGCCCGAGCTCCGACGACAAGTCGTCCACCAAAATGATGGTGGCAAATCCCTCCTCTATAAACATCTGATGCAACTTGCTCAGTAAACCAACCACCGCCAAACGTTTCTCACCGCGCGACCCAAATTTTTTCATATCATACTCCGCATGCAAAGCCCAATCATCTCGGTGCAGTCCGATATTCGTATATCCCAACACTATATCCCTGCGGTGATACTCCATAACTCTGTCTTTCAACCACGATTCAAACCCGCTTTGCAATGTGAAAAGATCCTGTTTCTCCAGGGTCCACCACATCATCACATTTCTATCATCACTTTTATATTGATTGATTTGGTTGATAAACTTTTCTTTCAAAGAAAAAACTTCCGCATTTTGTCGGATAAACTTTTCGGTCCACAAGTCCAATTGATCGGACTTGTCCGGAAATTCACCGGTTTCGTACAAACGCCGCGCCAACCTTTTCAGTACCGCGTTTCGTTGCCTCAATACCGTATTCAGATCTTTCCACAACTTCCCGTACTCAGGATGCAATACACTCAAATACTCGTTTAAAAACTTACGTCGATACGAAGAAGATGTCATGATTAGTTCTATAAACTCTGGTGCGAATACAAACGCGTATTTCCCTTTGGTGAATTTCTTACGTGAAACGGTCTTACCGTTGATTTCAAAAATCACCTTCTTGTTGGAGTATTTGACAGTCCTTGTCTCCTGCAATCCTTGAAATTCAATGTCAGCTGTGAGGCGAAAAAATTCTCCATCATGCCATCCGCATAATTCCGCCGGCGAATTTGACCATATCGATCGCCCGTTGATCAGGAAATGTACCGCATCTAACAATGTAGACTTGCCGGCTGTATTGTCCCCGACTATCACCGTATCACCGGACGGAAATTCAAACTTCCGTTTCCCATATTGACGAAAATTTGTCAACTGCAACGCGCGTACTTCCATATCATGTTTTCAATATTGCCAAAAAGACTTCCTGCGGTATATTCACGTCGCCGATTTGCTTCAATCTTTTCTTGCCCTTTTTCTGTTTTTCCAGCAACTTTTTGCGTCGGGAATAATCCCCTCCGTACAACTTGGCCGTTACGTCCTTGCGGTATCCGCTCACTGTCTCGCGAGCAATCACAGAACTGTTGATCGCAGCCTGCAAAGGTACAGGGATTTGCTGTCTGGGGATCACCTTTTTCATCCGTTTCAACAAAGCCACACTACGTTTACGAGCATTTTCCTTGATTTCCAAAAACGACAACGAAGGTACCACTTTCTTATTGATCAATATATCCACCTTGATCAAATCTACCGGAGCGAAGCCGGTTATTTCATAATCCATGGAAGCATAACCGCTGGACAAGTTTTTCAGTCGATCAAAAAAATCGGAGATCAACGACATTAGCGGAATATCGTATTCAATCGTGATATATTGCACGGACAGAGAGCTTGTTTGTTGCAAATACTCAGTGTTGACATATCGTCCGCGTTTTTGCTGGCAAAAGTCCATGATGGCTCCCATATATCGGTCCGGAGTCATGATGTTTACGCGCGCGATAGGTTCGTAGATCGTGTTTATACGAGACGGATCGGGCAACTCCGATGGAGTCTTGATCATAACGGTCCGGCCGTTTGTCAATTTGACCTTGTACTCAACCGTGGGCGCGGCAATGATCAGATCCAAACCGTATTCTCGTTCCAACCGCTCCTGTATGACCTCCATGTGCAGCATACCCAGGAAACCGCAACGGAAGCCGGAGCCAAGCAATCCAGATTTTTGCTCGCTATATTCCAAAGATGCATCGTTGAGGGCCAATTTTCGAAGGCCTACACGCAGCTGCGGGTAATCATCGCTGTCAGTCGGGAAAAACGACGCGAACACATTTGGCCGAGGGCGTTTGTACCCTGGTAGGGGGGTGATATCCTTGCGATCGGATACGGTATCACCCACCGTGAAGTGACGAATTTCCTTTACACCGGAAGCTATGTATCCGACATCTCCGGCCCGCAACTCTTCACCCGGAGTGAGGTTTGGCGTGAAATGCCCTATCTCTGTCGGGGTAAATTCCGCATCTTTACCGACCAGATACAGTTCACCGGAGTTTGTATCGGTCAATGTCCCTTGGAATATGCGTATCGCTATGACCACCCCTTTGTGCTCGTCATAAAACGAATCAAAGATCAACGCCTGCAAAGGAGCTTCGGGATCGCTATCGGGTGGGGGTGCGACGTCAATGATGCGGTTTAACAATTTGTCCACGTTGAGTCCAGTCTTGGCGGATACCTTCAATATCTCGTCTTCTTGAAACCCGAAAACTTTTACCAATTCCTCAGTACGCGCATCGACATCTGCATTCACCATATCAACTTTGTTAATCACAGGTATCAGCGTCAAATCCAGTTCCAACGCCTTGTAAGCGGTGGACAATGTTTGCGCTTGAATGCCCTGAGTGGCGTCTACAAGCAATATGGCGCTCTCACATGCAGCCAAGGAACGCGAGACCTCGTACGAAAAATCGACATGTCCCGGAGTATCTATCAGATTGAGTCGATAACCTTGCCAATTCAAAGAGCACGCTTGCAATTTTATGGTGATACCTTTTTCCTGCTCCAATTCCAGCCTGTCGAGGATCTGGCTTTTGTGTTTCTCTCTTGCGATATCGTAATTGGCAAGCTCCAAGATCCGATCGGCCAAAGTCGACTTACCATGATCGATATGCGCAATAATTGAAAAATTACGAATTTTGTCTTGAGTTACTTGTTCCACGGGGAATTGTATCACAAAAGATTTTGTCCTTTATTCGACCGGGCGTATATTCAAGACCATTTCCTCCGGGAAACTCACTCCTTCAGTATTCTCAAACCCTATATTCAATACTGAGTGCTCGTACGGATCTATCCGCACCTCGTACAAAAATGTCCTGTGTCGATGAGTTTGCAACGGATAGGTTTCCCCGCCCAATTCAAAACTCAGCGATGTATTTGTCCTTTGCACAAAGTATCCGGATATTTTCAATTTCCCACCGATATCGGATGTATTTTGCAACAGCAACAAAGGCATCGAGGCATACTTCATCCGATCACGCGGAGACTTCAATACGCCACGCACTTCCCACGCTCCATCATTTGTCGTACGTAATACCGGGGGTTCATGAAATATCCCCAACGCATCACCATCCCGTAATTTTATCGAGATTTGCGCCGTTTCCGTCGATGCGCCCAAAATATCTGATGTCGAGCCTTGTCGCGTCTGAGCGGTCTGAGCATCGATCCACCTTTGTTTTGGGATGGATACGTTTAAATTGAAAAAACTCGAGATGGCGATCAACAGAAAAAAAGCCAACACCACAGCCCCCGCCATATCTGCCGCCAGACCGAATACTCCTTTTGAAATATACCGTTTCATGAAATCAGCTTACCACAAAACACGGCAAAAAAAAAGTTGGCGACGCTACCATGCCACACTGGCATACCTCGATTTACGAAGTTTGGAAAAAAGCTTCCCGAAATCTGTCCTCCAGCACGCGCACTAATATGACGATTATCGAAACCACGGCCGCCATTCCCGCGATGCCCATGTACCTGGCCGTGTATCCGGCCACAGCATTGATCAAAACTACGCTTCCGATCAGTACACCGTAAACAGACCATATCACAAATTTGATCAACGCGTTATTTCTGTCCGTTATCCAATTCAAAAGGTTCAATTTCACCAAACGTATGATTGTCCGAGGGTTTCCGGAGGATTTGACGTAGATATAGTATCGGATAGCAATATAACCGTAGATCGATAAAATGAATATCAAAAGCAGGCTATCCGCCAATGTATTGACTCGTTGGGCGAAATCACCATTGGCCACCACCAATTGTACCGAGTAAAACCTGCCGTTTTCATGCATGACGACCACGGTCTGGCCGTAAAACAGCAACGCCAGATACAGAGCGATCGCTTTCCCACTGATCAGCACGGCTGTAGGGAATATCGCAGACTTAAGAACTTCTTTCAGCAGTTTTGACATTGGCAGTTGTGATATTATACATTTTCGCCAATCGAGATTTCTTGCGAGAGGCGGTGTTCTTCTTGATCACGCCTTTTTTGGCGGCCTTGTCGTATACCTTGCTCACTCGCGAGAGCTGTTCCTTCGCCTTGTCGAAGTCACCTTTTTCCAATAAATCTTCAAATAAGCGAACTGTCCGCCTCATACGTCTACGCATGCGGTAATTGTCCAATGTTCGTTTTTTTGTCTGCCTGATCGACTTTTTGGCAGATTGAATGTTTGCCATATAAATATCCTGTGAATCTAAGATACTGGGGTGATTATATAAGTAATAGGGTAGTAATTCAAGTAAAACCTACCAGTCTTCTTCCGCACTTTTTTCAAAATACTTCCTTTTGTCCGTTTGCGCAAGCCAAAATTTTCTCATCTGTGTACCGATATATGAGAAAACCGGCATTTCTATGACGAAAAGCATCACAGCGACACCCAGATTTGTCTTTGCCAGAAGGTAAGCGGTGACAAAAAGCCCGCCACCCACAACAGAAACTCCCCTTGTATTATCCAAAAGCCCCAGGCCGGCCGAAGGTACCGTACATGATTGGGCGATCTCAAACGAATGCGAAGCCCTGAGCGTACTCGAATCAGCTTGCACATCACTCGGAGTCACCACGGATTCCATCAGGGCGGTACCCGTCAAGGCCTGATCGCCAGCGACAGCGCGATACACCACCACCATCGAATCACCCTGCGCCACATCCCAACCGCTCGGGTTCTCCCATACCAATTCCTGCGAATTGCCCACCGTGTTGACAGTCAACATTGACTCATCCGCGATCACGCCATCTATCGTGGTACTGCCAGTCTCATATTCCATTCCTTCCGGCAATTTGATGACAAATTTGGACACCGAATCATCCGAATCCGTTGTGTTCTCTATAGTCAATGTAAATGTACCGACGTTTTCACCGGGGATACGAGTCATACAACTCGGTCCTGTCAACGAAGTCGTGAAATCCGTCGTGTAGCCGTTTACCTGCGCATACGCGTGAGGGATTGAGATATCGAATACCGACAGAAAAGCTCCCTTGATACGAGCCCACACGGACTTTTTCTCATCCACCTGCGAGAGAGAAGTACTCAAAGTGCATCTTGCGACAGCTTCATCCCCGTTGAGAGCATCCACGTGGACGCTTGACGAGCCTGCCTGTGTCGCATATTGCGTCAATACCACATTGTCAAAGTATACGTCATACCTGTAAAACCCTTCCGGTAGACGTACCGCTGACACTGAATCCCGCAATACGTTCTTCACATCGGATGATTTCCCATCAACCAAAAGTGTAAACGACGAAATTTCCCTGGGTTCATTTGGAGAAGTATATGGTTCTTCAAACACCGCCCTCACTCTATACGGGCGCCCCGCAACAGCATTTTCAACCTTTTCCCATCGCCCCGTCTGTTCACTAAAAACGTACAGCCCCATGGACTTGCAATACGGAGAAACGTAGGTTTCCTGCGTGGTCTCAGACAAAACTTCCCCGCTCCGTGCAACGGTATTGCCGGCCTCTTTGACATATCCCACGATAAGTACGACAGCGAAGACAAACGCGATAACCGCAGATGTCCGCAATGCATTTGCCAGAGACGTAAAGCCTTTCATACCTCAGTGTATCAGATTAGTACACGCAAAGAAAGAGTGTTAATCCAACAGTCGGATCAATTAATCCCATCTTGATTTGATAATCCAAATTGTACAATTTCCCATGCAATGTCGCCAATTGTCGTACCGAATATTTATCGGCGGTCGAGACCAGAGACGTGATCGTAAACGGTGGCAATTTTGTAATTTTCGGGATATCCCGTCGATCGACGCCGGAAGCCAAAAGATCTTTGACCATCAATACGTTCGCTATGTTCCTCGCCAACATCGTCAATATAAAAAGTGGCGACAACCCAGACATTTCCAGATTGTCATACAATTTCATCACAGTGCGCGCATCTCCGTCATTCAACGCATCTATAAGCTGAAATACTGTATTTTCACCGGTGTTGGCGACAATACTCTCCACATCACCTTCGGTAAAATTTGATTTTCCATCAAGCTCCAACCGCTCAAAAGAGTTCACGAACCGCAACGCGTCGTAGTTTGAGTATTCGGCCAACTTTTTGACCGCTCCATATTCGGCCACACCGCCGTGTTGTTGCAAATACGTCTTCGCCCAGGTCAAAAATGTTCGTTTGTTGAACTTTTTACTCTCTTCAACCTCTCCGACGGACCGCAACATTTTGAAATATTTTGTATTTGCCGGGATTTTCCGTTCTTCGACAAGCACAAGGTTGAATGTCGGATCCTCCGCATGTTCGGGCAAGTATTCGGAAAGAATGTCGATGAAGCTTTGTCGCATCTTATGTCCGTATACATCACGCAGGTAGATATTTTTACCTCTGGCAAACATGGACGATGTCATCAGTATACCGGCAAGCTCATCCGGCGAGACTTCTTCGGCATCGACCTTATATGATTCGTAGGCGGGAAATTCGTCCGACAATGACTCAAATTTCTCCCGCGCCGCAGTCCTGCTCAGATACGGATTGGATCCATGGAACAAATATATCATTGCGCCCCCAATAAAATTGTTACATCCTCATTGTTGAGTGTACCTTCAACAAAGTTCGGTTTGTATGTATTTTTGACCTGCAAAAATTTGGCCATTTCTTGTTGCGTATTTACCGCATCATTTGAACTATTCGTGTACACATATGAGCCTGGTTTATCGGCGTGTAGGGTCCCCATGAATACCACGTCCAGATACGGATATTCTTCGTTGATGCTCTGGGTCGTTGCCAACGCTTCTCGATAGCCAACCCCGATATCGTAGACTCTGATGCTCGCATTCTCGGAATATAAACCCGGTTTTGTCAAAATTTCTTTGACCAGTTTGCGGACGACTTCATTTTCACCTATACCGTCTACAGGAGCGATCGCATAACCTTCGACCGGCACATTTCTTGTGATAACTTTGTTTAAACCGCCAATCGTAGGATCCAACACGAAAGAATATGTTTGCATATCTTTATCGTCTTTCAGCAATGCAATACCGGCCTGTATATCTTCGGTCTTAAACGGAGACAATTGGATATTATCCTTCACGGCACCCAATATTTGCGTAAACTTCGTCGGGCTGAGCAATCCATCGGTGGAAATCAATTTTTGTCGAACAGCATCGATCACTTTTTGTTGCCTGCGCGCTCGGGCGAAATCAGATCCCTCAAATTTGTATCCAGGTACCGTACCTTGAGCATGCCTTGATCTGGCATATTGCAACGCGGTTTCGCCATCCATATGTTGCATACCAGCATCAAACCGCACCGTGATCACGCCCGTATCCCATTTATTTGGAAATTGGTAGTCGACAAACGGATTTTCCACGTCTACATCGATACCACCGATGATATCAATAATTTCGCGGAACCCTTCGAGATTTATCATTCCCCAATACTGTATCTCCATACCAGTATAGTCCTCGACGATACCTTTGAGATATTCCATGCCACCGCCCTCTTGCCTTCTTTCCCCTATGGAATACATCGCGTTGATCTTGTGCCAATACCCGTTTTCGTCCCGGACCATGGTATCCCGCGGAATGGAAATCATCACGACGGCGTTTGTATCATGGTTAAAAGATATCACCATGATGGTGTCGGTGTTTTCCAAACGGCTGTTTTCACTCCGTTGGTCGATACCTACCGCCAATACGTTTGTATAACGCCCGGTCGAATCGGTTTTGAGTTTTGGTTCCTCACCGCCGATACTGGGTAGACTGATGTCGTACCCTATGTCGTTGAAAAACGACGCCGTATGCCTGGTCAACTGTACTCCACGAAATATCGCAATTCCCAAAAACACGAAAAATACCGCTTGCAACAACTTGAACCAAAACGGGCGCCTTTGTTTACTCATACTTGAAGGCTTGGACGTTGAGCTTTCCGGTTTCCCACCGATACGTTTCATCCGTACGGAACCGGTCTTTGTTTTGTGTAAATCCAATGTAATTGACATTGCTACAAGATCTCCGAATTATCTTCTATATTGAAATCCTCACCGTCATCAGGCAATACGTAAATATCAGCTCCATAACTGCCTTCACCGACGTA
>JALWDW010000035.1 GCA_027036675.1 Candidatus Dojkabacteria bacterium | reverse complement strand
TGATACTCTCGGTTTCATGAATGAGACTTTCCATACCCCGGAGGGAAATGTCCCTTCTTTTTTCCGGAAATGTCTAATCGGGTTGGAGGACCATAATTTCCTCAAGCATGACGGAGTGGATACAAAAGGACTTATACGCGGAGCGTTGCACAGAGCCGGTACGTCAACATTGACAATGGAATTGATCGAAAATATGCTGCGTCTGCAGATGGGTGACGAAGTTTATGAGGAAAGGGCTCAAAAACGGGGCTATCAAAATGTGAAATTTGAAGAGATTTACCTGGCCACCATGCTGGAACGATATGTGCTGGAAGATATGGCGCGTCGTTATCCAGGTGAGAGTGAAAAGGAGTTGAAAAAGCGTGCCAAACGGAAGATAATGGAAATGTATGTGAATTTTGTACCATTCGGTACGGGGCGCGAAGCGACGGGCTTGACCAACGGAGCCTTGACATATTTCGATATCGACCCCGACCGTTTGCATGAACTGACGCCGCGGGAGCAACTCGCATTGGCTATCTTGCCAAACCGTCCGTGGCTTTTGTCAGATTACGTGTATGTGCCCGACGATGTCAAACCGGAAGATAGGGAGCAGTACATCAAGCGTCATTTACAGGAGAGGCACGCTGAAAGAAACAAACTTATTTTCAATATGGCAAAGTACTTGTACAACGAGGGTAAGATCAATAAGAATGAGCTCGATGTAGCTATCGACGAGGGTAACGGAATGCCGCACTTGCGTCATGGTAGTGAACAGGTGCCACCGATATATGACCCGACCCGGTCCGTCAAACCGGTTTACAGAGATTTTGTCCGTTATACAAATGCGATCGTACCCGATTTATCTGAAAAATTGTCAGGTGCCGGCGGTGGGGAGGTTGTATTGACTGTCGACCCGGAGATTCAGCAGATAATTGCGGAAGAGGCGGCAAAATACGAAAAAGAACACCCAAATACGGAGGTGCGTGTGATGGTGACGGACCCACGGAGTGGGGATGCGTTGGCGGTGCAAGGAAAAACGGCTGAATATGATTTTCCCCCAGGTTCGGTAGCCAAGTTGCCATTGTACGGAGAGTTGATGGCAAGGTATGGATACGACCTTGATACAATACTTAACGATCCGACCGGGGAACTCACAGCCGCTTTACTATTTCACGATCCGGAAACCGGAGAACCGATATATCATCCATGGATTGTACACAACGATGGATACAATCCCGAGAAAGGCATAGCAGCGATATTTGGGTCTCGGCGACTGGCAGAGCTTCTGGCCCAATCGTGCAATGTGGTCCCAGCATTTCTATCGCTTGCGATTGGGGCCGTACCGATTAACATGAATTTGGACAAATATGGATTGACCGACAATTCGCAACCGGGAGAGATGGTGCATTCCGCCGTGCTTGGTACGCGTCCGACGAGTCTTGGACGGTTGGCGAGGCTGGCAAGTAGTATTACAAATAGAGGTCTTATGCCGAGTCGAAAAGTAATAAATGAAATACGCGGTAGGAAGGGTAAGGACGGTAAGACAGAAAAACTATATGAACATTGGACTCGCGGTTTTTCCAGAGAAGTTGGAGCGCCTCAAGCCATGGATGGATTGGAGAGGATATTGTCGACTCCGGAGAATTTCCCGGACAGACCCATATGGGCTCCACTTAGAAGACAACCTACACGAGATCAGCTGTACGACGAAGATGGCAAACTGATCCCCAGACATTGGGCGAAGACTGGTACGAGTGAACCGATTATTCACGATGACGGGACAGTGTCCAATTACGCGCAAGCTGTGGGGGGAATGTTTCATATGTATGATGCCGACGGCAATGAGGTCCCGCTGACGGTAGCGGTTTCCGTGCGGTTTGATCATGCAAGTGACTCAGGTGGCGGACTGATAGACGCCGCTCCGATATTGTACAGAGTCATGCAAAGGGTTGCGGAAAAGAGGGGACTGGTATATCGTGGCGGTTCATGAGGATACTAGCGCCCCGTCGGTGAGGTCGCGGATAAGTTTTTTGCGTCAACAGCTCGTACGTCCTGGCGTGTAGCCTCTCGAGTGCCAGTGTAACCACGGACTACGACGACGTGGGAGACAAAAAGACTCAAAACCTAGATCGTGTGTTTAGAGAATCTCAAATGATGCGATCATATCATCGAAAACGGCGGAATAATTGTCATATTGCTGTACGGTCCCCGTTGCGGTGATAATGTATGCCCGGTCGTCCACTACCGTCCACACCTGGTGATATTTTGCATCTATCTGTCCCTGTGAAGCCGTATAGACAACTTCGTACGCCGGATGACCGGCAAGAGTGGTATCGCCCTTACGAATCAAATGAAAGTCGTTCATGACGGTTTGGAGTTGATCCATATTCAATTGGGTGTATTCCTCCAACGTCGTAGATGAATCTAGTAGATCTTGTTCGAGTACGTTGAGGTTTTCACGAAAATCGTCGCTACTTCCTTCTTGCGGGGATATGATTGCAACTACCGTACCCATGAAGTTTTCTTTGGTGGTGTAATCCGACGGGTAGGATATCTGGACTCCGGCTTCTTGGTTGACGTAAGTTTTACCGTCGGCCCCGAAAGGGTTGTACGAACGAGCTCTCGATCTTTCGTCATATGATTTTGTCGATTTTTCCATGTTCTGCGCAGCTTGTTCCGCTTCTTGGACTGTCTTTTTCCCGACATAAGCGAGCCCACCGAGCACTGTCCCGCATACACATAGCAACAAGACCAGCAATCCCAGTAAAAGTAAGACGATATTAGAAGTTTTCATGATTTGATAATGAAAAGTTAATTAATTAAATTTGTGCATATTTCACACTTGTTTCAAAAAGTATACATAGTGATGGAGGAG
>JALWDW010000034.1 GCA_027036675.1 Candidatus Dojkabacteria bacterium | reverse complement strand
TTCTCCACCAATTTGACCAACCCCTGTTTTTCGTACTGTTGGATGGTTTGCCAGATTGGGTTATCCATGTCGCTATCGGGGGTTACCGAGATCTTTACAGCTCCACCGCCGAAATTGATAAATCCGAAGATCACGATAAATATGAGAGGAAACACCATACCGAAAAACAATGCTGACGGCTCTTTGATCGTGGCGATCAGATCCGCTTTGGTGATTGCAAACACAGATTTGATGAACATTGATATGGTTTGTTTGGTATCTTTCATCGTATTATTTTTATTCACGTAAAGTTTTGCCTGTCAGATGTATGAACACATCCTCCAAATTCGCTTGTTTGACTGTAACTTCCTTGGTAAATCCGGTACTCAACAACTTGTCTATAAGTTTTTGTGGCGAATCAATATCAATGATTCTGCCCTCATCCATGATAGCGACACGATCACACAAAATCTCCGCTTCATCCATATAGTGCGTAGTCAAAACAATCGTAGTTCCCGACTTTTTAATCTTCAAAATCAATTCCCATAAATTCCTTCGCGCTTGAGGGTCAAGTCCCGTGGTGGGTTCATCCAGAAATACCACCTTCGGCTTATTGATCAATGTCGTAGCTATGGAAAATCGCTGTTTTTGTCCTCCAGACAACTTGTTTGCCACAGCCTTCTTCTTGGGCAAAAGCTCTACAGTTTCCAAAAGTTGCTCAGGGTCGACCTTCGCACCATACAGATCGGCAAAAAGATCAATCAACTGCACCAGATTCAATCGCGGATAAAATCCGGCCGCTTGTAGTTGGATACCAATCTTGCTTTTGACCTCCTGCGGATGCGCGAAAACGTCCGTACCATCCAGTAAGACGGACCCGGCCGAAGCATCCCGCAACGTTTCGATGATCTCCAGGGTCGTGGTCTTCCCCGCGCCGTTTGGCCCAAGCAAACCAAATACCTCACCTTCTTTCACTCGGAAGGAAACACCACGCACAGCTACGAAATCGCCGTACCGCTTCTCCAGATTTTCAACCTCTATGATGTACTTATCTTCCTTTGACATAATCTCTGTCAACTGAATTCAGTTTTAAACTCGTCAAGATATAGCTCAAGTGTAGTCGTAAATATTATCATTATAACAGGTCCATATATGAAGGCAAATGGACCGAAAACCTTCAATCCTCCGAATATCGCCAGTAATAATAGTGCCGGGTGTAAATCAGCCTCCTTGGGGACCAGCATCGGACGTAGTACATTATCAATATTTGATACTACAATCATTTGATTCAATATCACTACAATTCCCCCAAACACATTCCCTGTCAATATCATCAGTAAACCAATCGGTAGATTTACAAATACAGTACCAACAACCGGTATCAAGGATAAAAGCACCATAGCAACAGTCAAAAGTAATACATAAGGCACTCCAAAGAGCCATAGAACAATCCCAGAATAAACGCCTTGAACCAAAGCAATTACCACTGTCCCTCGCAACATGGCACGTGTCATCGCGAGTACTCGATCTGTATATTTTTGATCAATCCGATCATCGTACGGACTGAGTCTAAACATCAGCTTTTTGATGGTAGTAACTGATGGCAATATTGCTGCCACGAGTATGACGAATAGAACACCTTGAGTGATAATATTTACGGTCTTGGTCCCTATGCTAAGCAGATGCCCGGCAAATATCGAACCCGCAGGCTTTAGCATCCCTTGTATCTGGTCGGTCAGTGTTGTCGCAGTGATCGTATCGTTTGTGAAATGCACCTTCCCGTTGACGTCGTTCAGCATACGAGCCGCTTCATCGAGTAAATTGTTCTGTTGATGGAGCAACCGGAGCAAACCGTCATGAAATCCGCGCATTTCCGCTACTACCGCCAGTGAGAAGAAGTACAGAGGTATGCCGATCACGACCAAAACCAGAATCAGTGTCAACCAAGTGGCAACCTGCGTGTGTCCGCGAAATAACTTGAGCATTCTTGTGTAAATCGGATAAACGGCCACCGAGAAAACCACGGAAAGCATGATAAGGTTTAGAAAAGGCCTCGCTATCAGCCAGACAAGATATAGTGATACGCCAAAGACCAAGACAAAGAACACCACTTCCAGATGACGTCGCTTCGCACTCATATGTATATCGATTATATCTTAGTCAATCTTTTATTTATCACCTTTCTCCAAATACTTCAATGCCTCGGGGTAAATTTTCCTGGTACTTTCGCTCAAGTGATACCGTGTCAACGGGAATGGCGTGCCTTCACGCGCAGTCACCCCTTGAAATACCCAAAAGACTCTCTCCGTCAATCCGAAACCGACCGCAGGAGGCATCCCGTACTCTAACATTTCCACAAAATCGATATCCAACATCTGCGCCTCTTCGTCCCCCGCATCCCGCAGTTTTTGTTGCTCCATAAATCTATCCAGCTGATCTTGCGGGTCATTCAGCTCGGTAAATGCGTTCGCCATTTCCGTCCCCGCTATAATAGGGTGAAATCTTTCGGTAAGTTCGGGGTTGTCCTTCTTCGATTTTGCAAGCGGTGAAACAAATTTCGGTACATCGACAAGGAACCCCGGGCCTCCCAATGTTGGGCGAATAGTTTTCCACAATGCGTCCACGACTCTGGGGCGAGACAAATTACCCTCCAGTTCACCACCGGCCTTCTCCAAAATCTCAAGCATCCTCTCCGGTGTATCGTTGAAGATATCCGCGCCTGTCCGTTGTTTGATAAGCTCAGTATAATCCCAAACTTCCCATTCCTTCTCCAAATCTATCTCAAACCCTCTCACATTAAACTTCACGGGACCAAAAGTGGCTTCCAGTACGGTCGTAAACATTTCTTCGGTCATCTCCATACCGTCACGATAGTCGGCATACGCCCAATACCATTCCAAAGCTATATGTTCCGGCAGATGTTCGTCGCTGAAACCTTCATTGCGAAATCTCGGGCCTATGT
>JALWDW010000033.1 GCA_027036675.1 Candidatus Dojkabacteria bacterium | reverse complement strand
AACAAACGCATACCGTAGTACTTGGGGACGAAGTGCCTCAAGGAGGTATCGAAAATCCGCAAAGAATCGATAGCGCGGGGACGAAGCCCACCGCCATTGGTGAACGAGGCTCAGCGGTCAAAGCGAATATGGGTGATATGAAAAAAGACATTGCAGGGGCCGTCAACGGTATCAAAGGCAGGACTCAAACAATCGGACGTCATGTCCGGAATCTCGGACAAAGTGAATACGTGCGGGTCATATACGCAAAAGGGAAGGCAATCGTATCTAAGTTGGTGACAGTATTGCTCGAATTTCTGAAAAAAGTATTGGGCAGGTACGAAAGACGCAGATGGTACAGAAAGCTTTTGGCTACGACATCCAAATATATGTATTCGCAAAGACTGAAGAAAAGAGGTACCGGTATGAGGATCGGGGATTATTCCCGCATACACAAGCGCAACAAAAGGATCGTGCAGGCTTTGTTTGTCCTGATCATATTTGTGATCGGATATTATATCTTCGCTGGGATCAAAGAAAAAAAGCAAATCAACGCATACAACACAAGTATCCAAACACAGATTTCCGCGATTGAAGAGAAGTTGAATCAGTCGCAGGAATCCATATCCATCAGCAGAGACAACAGCGCGAAGATATTGAAAGATGCGCGTACCGAGTACGAGGGTTTGGTATTGGATGGTGAAAAAGCAAACGAACAGACAAAGAATATGTATAAACAAGCTGCCGAGCACATGCAGAAGATTGATGATTTGTTGAATCACCGCATAGCTATCAATGAAAACGACGGTTTGACACTGTGGAAAGATACCAAGGTCGAGTTTGGCGCAGAATCGTCGCCGTCCGACATGGTCATTTATGATAAGCCCGATGGAAGCGAACTTTTGTTGGTCACGGATGCGGGTAAATCCGTGGTCTATTACGCCTCTTTGCCCGGTGGTGAATTGCAAGTGATACCTGACAGCGACAAACTCCTCAAAGAACCTCTGTCCATCGATTATGGGAATAACGGTATATACGTTTACGACCGTGCAAACGGTATGTTGCGCTCGACCGAAAAGGACGGGGTCTTTTCTTCATGGACTCAGATCAACGGGTTGGATGCGAGCGCATTTGGCAAGCCGAGCAAAGCGGTTTTGGCGATTTTCACAGCAAACGATTGGATTTATTTGCTCAATCCGGAAGAAGGTACGATCTTCAAAGCTCAAGGGACTAACGGAATCTATGGCTTGCCGTACAAGTTTTTCTCCGATGATATATTGCATTCGGCCACCGACCTTTTTGCAGATCTCAATATATATATCTTGACCCAAGGTCGAGGAATGGGAATTCATAGATATATTTCAAATTACAGTACCGGTGGATTGGCGGAAAGTCCGGTCAGCTTGACAGGTACAGACGAGGGCTTGACGGATCTGGTGGCGGGGCATACCGGAGGAGAGTCGGACAGTAAATTCTATGTATTTGACAATACCTCAAAGAGCTTGTTTGCTATCGAGAAACCGGTGGAAAGTGGAGAAGATTTGCGACATCCGGGCGTGATGGTCGTGCGTGACGAATATCTTTACCGTGGAGACAAAGATGGCGTATTTGATGGTATCAAGGATATTGCGGCCAGTGCCGATGAAGCTTATGCGTATCTGCTCGATGGTACGAAAATATGGCAAATCCGATTACATGATTAGGAAATCTGATTTTCATATACTCCTGGATCAAGTATAATGCCGTCGATCGTTGATTTTTGAACCGAGTATGAAGATTTACGCAAAAAACAAAAGAGCGTTTTTTGATTATGACATTTTCGATAAATACGAAGCCGGCATAGTGTTGACCGGGCCCGAAGTCAAGGCTGTGAAAGCCGGTATGGCCTCGCTCAAAGAGGGGTTTATCAAGTATATCGATGGTGAGTTGTGGTTGTGGAATGCATCGATACAGAGATATAGGCATGCCTCTTATCCAGATTCGTACGACCCGTCTCGCAGTCGCAAGCTTTTGGTGCACAAACGAGAGTTGCGTGACATAGCGAGGAAACTGGAGCAAGCTCGATTGACTGCAATCCCCCTTAAGCTGTTTGAAGTGCGCAATTTGATCAAGCTGGAATTTGCCGTGGGCAAAGGACGCAAGAAACATGATAAACAACGACGGATCAAAGAGAGGGAAGAGGTCCGCAGGTTGCATGAGGAAAAGAAGCGGTTGGGGATCGTCTGAAAATTTATGCAAAATAAGGTAAAATAGGCATCATGACAGGAAACTCATCAAATCAAATATCGAGTACTCCAGAGGCGAAACAAGCGCTGGCAAGTGAGAGTATCGTACAAAATGTGGCGGAACAAGCCATACTTAGGTTGTCGCAGATGCCTTCGGAAGATTGGCGTACTATGACGCCAGAGATTCGAGATACATTGTTTCAGCAATTTGTAGGCATTTCTTACCATGAATTCATAAATCTGCCTTTGGATACCATCAAGTCGATATTGTATCAATTGGGGTTGCAGGATTTGGTAGGGGACTTATCAGTTTCTTATGAAGACGAGTCCCGATCGGCAGTGCAACAACCCCCGACCCCGCGGGCGAAGACCGGCTATGACGACGCACGGATGCAGGGGGAGACGTTTTCACCGCCCATCAAGACGCATGACGATGGATCACCCGTCGAGACAGCGACAGAGCCCGAAGTGCCTAAACAGATGCAGGTGGATACCGGTGATGCGGGATTGGCCCAAAGCCAGGTAGTGCCCACAGTGTCTGCAGAAAATCTACATGGAGGCGAACCTGCCACTCAAGTGGCTACAGGTACCGCCGAGAATATCCTGCAAGCACAGCCGGAGATCGGCAACGTGGAGGCGCAACATACACAAGCGAAGGCCCCGCAACCCGAGGTTCCGGATCAAGAGGTCGGATTGCCCGCCGATGCGACGATGGGGGTTGAAGGGCTTCAGACTCTGCCAGAGAGCGGTGATGCAGTCACTCAACAACTACAACCGGAGTTGGCTGTACAAACGGAAGAAACGCAGGTGGACGAATCAACCGCCGAGGCGACGACAGAGGCCGAGGAGGGGGTGGAAGCCGCGGAGTCGACCGAAGGTCGGGAGCGGGAGGAGAGTGAAGAAGTTGGCGAATCACTGACCGAAGAAGAAAAAGCTCGTATAGAAACTGAGACCGGTGCCAACCTGCAAGCGAAATCGGCTGGTAGCGACGACGATGACGACAATCCGCCAACGCAAGAGAAACTGGAGGTACCACCAGTATTTGGATTCGCAATACCCGAATCAGTGACTGAAGACCCTTGGAGCATAGCCAAGTCCGGCCCCGTCGGCAAATCGAGTACATGGGCAGCGACATTGCTCGCTAAACTGTGGAATGTGATGAAGGAAAGGCAAGTCAACGAATCTTGAGTACGCCTATCGATCCACCTTCTCGCGGACGTGATCGGCCTGCAAGGCGATTGCATAGCTGATCAACCAAGAGGTGATAAATATCCCCTGTGGTAATGTCAAAAGGTAGTGGTCCAAATTGCCGATTATACTGAAAAAACTGATATATATTGCTGCGTACGGGTAGTTTTTGTCACGTATCAGCCCGACCGCCAACCATGCGACGAATATTGTCGCGATCGTCGCTACGAATATCCCATGCTCCGCCGCGATCAGCAAATATATATTGTGTACCGGCTGTATCCCCGACACACCATGCGCGGTCAATGGAGCCTGTATGTGCTGGTAGATGCGAACAAAATTACTGGCGCCGATGCCAACCCACGGGTGCTCCCGGAGTATGCGAAACGCCACTTGCACGTATTCAAGTCGCAGTACGACGTGTTCGCTATGCAATTGCGTGCGGATCACAGACGTGTATGACGCAGTCGGTCTTTGCAAAAAAAACAACAATGTGCCCAGTAACAAAAATCCGGCAACCGGCCATCCTCGTCGTGCCTTTTTTTTCGAACTTCCGTAGGATAAGAGTATTGCAAATGCGGAGAGAAGTATTATTGCGGATACGGCTGTCAGTATCCCAGAGTACGAAACGGTCAGCGCTAGTAAAATACAGAGAGCTAAAATGCCGATGATTGGTAAAACATAGAATTCCGGCCATTGGCCGAGGCGACGCAAAGGCGCCTTGCGAAGTACTGTTGGTGTTACGGTGTTGTTACGTGTGTACATCACCAGCGCGGTTAGTACCGCCATCGTGAAAACGGTGTAGCCCGCCAAAAGGTTGGGGTGGGGGAATGTCCCATACGCTCTCAGATGTAGATTATCCAAAATCAACCTCGAACTCGATTTGAATCCTCCGACTCGTACCATAGATTCACCGATATACGGCAAACCGATAGAGTGTCCTTTATATACTTGCGCGATACCGACGATCACCTGTATGATGCCGGATAAGATTATTGTCCGGAGGATCGTCTTTGTATGAATTCTATTTTCCAATAACCACGTATTGAGCAATAATGTGGATGTCATATACGTGAAAAAACGTAAGCTCCATGTCGTAGTGGTGATGTTGTGAAAAATCGCGATATGTATAAACAGGTACAAAACGAGTACGCGGAGGTATTTATGCTTTTGGAAGAGATCTTTTAGTGATCCGCGATCTTCTGCGACCGCCAAGATCATTACCCCTAGCATCATGATGTCCAATATGCTGACGGTGGGGTATAGGTAGTTTGAATAAATGCCGTGAATATACGGATGAGCGCTGTCTGCAAGGAAATGTAAGCGTTTGGTGATATTGAACGGGGCTACAAAGAAAATGGTCGCATACAACACGGTAAACCGATTGTGCCATATGGATCGGACTATCGAATGAAGTTCTGATGTGATTCTTTTTCGTCTGAGACTGTTCAAAGGTTTTTTGAATTTTATTCGGCTTCGTCTTCGAGCTCGTCGGTTTCCACCTCGTGTTCCGGCACGACCGTCCCCAGGTCTTCTTCTGCGGTCGGGATGATGACAACACGGCGTTGGGGGCCTTCGCCACGACTTTCCGTACGGATATCATCAAACTTGCTCAGTACGGAATGGACGATCATCCGGTCGTAAGAGGACATTGGCTCCAGCTCGATCTCGTCACCCAATATGCGGGCATCGTCAGCCCTGCTCAGGGCCACACGTTCGACTGCGGAGGATTTGGCGTATCGGTAATCGCCTATGTCCAGGTTTACTCTCAGTCGTACCGCATCATCCTCGTCAGATGTATATTTTTTGTTCAACAAAAGGTTCAGTATATGTTGCAATGAAAACAGGTGTTGACCTTGTACTCCAATCATATGACCAAGATTTTCATCGGTGGTGCCAGTGATCCGCACTGTGACGACCGGGTATTCGATGCCTGTAGGGGATTTACCTTTTTCCAAAGAAACTTCGATTTCCGTGGCTGGTTCGACAAATTCCTTGATCCATGACAGATCTTCCATGATCGCGTCTACGTTTAATTCTTGCATATTGATAATTATTTAATTTTAATTATTGCTGTCAATCTTTTCAGTCCGTGAAACATTTCTCGACCGGCCTCCATCGCCGTAGACCTGTCTATATAGAAATATTGCAGTATAAAGACCCAAGATTGCGTAAACCAGTAAATCCCCAATACCGACGGGGAAGACAGAGTGAAGTACATGATCATCAGCGGGAATATGGCGGTCATGGATTTTGCCATTTGCATTTGCATTTCTTCCTGCGACATAGGTTCGTCATCTTTGTTTGTGGATTTTTTCTTATCTTTTTTCGACTTGTATTGGGATTGTTTGATATGGTTCATCTTTTGCATGAAGATGGTGGAAATGTATTGACTAAAGCCGACCGCTACGACCAGTACGCTATATGTCAGATTGGTGCGTGAAAATATATTGGATGTTTGCAATACATTTTTTGGCGCGATTGCCAGGTCCATACCGAGGAAATGTGTCTTGATAGCTTCGATGCCACCGTCGTGGAAGACAAAGTTTTTGACAAACGGGTAGAGTCCGTCCAATCCGTTGCCGGTGATAGCTCGGATGACGGCGAAGATCGCTCCGAGTACCAGAAATTGTGGTACGAAGCTGGCCAAGCAACCGAGGGGGTTGTAGCCGGTTTCTTTGTACAATTCCATCTGTGCTTTAGCCAATTTCTCTTTGTCATCTTTGTGAGTTTTTTGCAGTTCATCCAGTTTGGGGCGGATTTCGGCCATTTTTGCGGTCATCATATACTGCTTCTTGCTCATCGGCATCAAGAGGAGTCGGATAAGTATGGCGACGACGATCACGGATAGGCCGAGGTTATCGCCCAACAAAGCGTACAAAAGCATCAATACGTTTAGGAACGGGTAGAAGAGTAATTTATGCCAAAGGGTTTTCAAAAATGTCATTTGTGCTCTGTTGAATTCTGTTACAAACTGGATGATTATACAATGCTTAGGGGACGGGGTCTACACGGTTGTGCCGACTCCATGGGTGACAACGCAAAATCCTTTTGATCCCCATATACGAGCCTTTGAGACTGCCGTATTTTTCTATTGCTTGGGCGGAGTAGTCGGAGCATGTGGGGTAGTACCTGCAATAATGAGTGTTTGGGAAGGTTTTGTGCATCAGTCCGTGGTCGAAGGACAGGGTTTTTTGATAGATTTTGATGAGTGCGATGAGTATGTGCTTCATTGGGTTGATTATACCAGGGTGGGACGAAGCCCGGTTTCCTACCCGGGGGTTGGACCCACCCTTTGAGACAGAAGCCCGTCACTACGGGGATGAAGTGCCGAAAATCATGATCACGGACGGATGCGGGATTGCCCGTATATACGCCGCAATCAAACTTAACTCCATGACAATAAGCTTTACACCCATCCCCGACAAACAGCGGTATCCCGTGGTTCGTAGCGAATCCGCACCCAACGGATGCATATATACGCCGTGACAGAGCTAAGATAGGACTGGAAGGGTACCCAAAAACCGTGCAAATGCATCAGTTCACGGTCGGTACTTGTCTGTGATCACACCCCCTATTCCACCCTGGGTAGCAGGCCCCGACCTTTGGTACAAAGACCCAGCGTCACAGAGTTTTCCTTACTTAGCGATCGAACTTGAGTAGCCTGATAACTCTTCTCCCAACCTTACGGTCGAGGTCACCCGCCGGGGTTCAACCCCACTGGGAAGTGCTGTTGTCATGGGGATAGTCCGCAGCAATCCTAAACCTGTCGTATACAAAAACTGTATACAACTTACGCTCTTTGTAGGCAATCAGCGCTTATCCGTCACATAGAATGTCAATAACCACAGGATACGCACAATCCCCGTAGTCACGCCACAAAGTGAGGCTCGAAAGAAGACGTAGCCATCAAGACTTATACGGCAACAAATCCAGGTAGTTAAATCTCGATTAAAAACATATTAAAAGTCTCATTTTTCACAGCGTTATCCCCATGACAACAGCGTTTTATTTCAACCCCCGGGAACCATCCCCGGGGTTGAACCCCGGCGTCGCCCGGCTCCTGACCGCATGCTATAATCACTCTGTATGAACACTGCTCAAAACACGAGTACAAAGAACGAACCTACTGTCGGCAACATGATCCTGGCTCAATCCGTAGGGCCTCCTTCATCAAACAGACAAACCCGATCAACCACTACACAATCCGGGACGTATCATGCCAATGCCAGCCAGGCATCACGCGGAGGAATCGATTTCTTGGCCGTAGCTCTCATACTGGCCGTGAGTCTGTTGGTCATCGGTGCTTCGGTAGTCGGAGCGTATTTGTATTCCCGTATGCTCAAAAGGAAAGATAGAGAAAAGAAAACAAAGGACGGGGTGCTGTTTGAGGTGAAAGTGCCTAGGGCAAATGAAACTGAAGCCGGTGTAGCCGAATCAATGTTCGCGAACTTGTACGGGATCAAAAAAGATGGGAAAGGATGGAAAAAATACCTGAAGGTAGGTGAATCGATCAGTTTCGAGTTGGTCGGATTGCCAGGGGAAATCCGAACGTATGTTTATGCCCCGCGTCATTTGGCGGAACTGGTGGAAAAGCAGATCTTGGGGTCATATCAGGACGCCAGCGTGGATATCGTGGACGAGTACAATATTTTCACAGAAGACGGACATGTGGTGTACGGAACGTTGGAATTAAAAGAATCCGCATACTACCCGATCAAGGTACTGGAAGATTTCACCGGTGATCCGACCGCAAATATATTTGCCACATTGAGCAAAATGGCGGACAAGGAGGGCGCTCTGATCCAATTGGTGTTGACGCCGGCAGGGAGCGGGTGGCAAAAAGCCGGTCGTAAATTTGTACACAAGGTTGAGTCGAATAATTCCGATCCGGAGAAAAAGAAAATGGACGTCCCCCAAGAAGCTTTGCAAGCGATATCGAAAAAAGCATCCAAGGTCGGGTTTCGCACGGCGATCAGAGTTGTGACCAGCGCCCCGACAGAGGAATTGGCGAAAATGCATTTTGACAATATTGTCGGAGCGTTTGAACAATACACCAACCCGGGGATCAATGATTTGACCGTAGTCAAACCGACTGGTAGAGCGGAAAGAGACTTCATGCACAATGTGATCTATAGACGCATGCCTTTGGAGAGTAAGACCATACTCAATGTGGAAGAGTTGGCGGCTTTGTACCATTTCCCAAATAAAGATATTACCACCCCGAATATCAATTGGCTTTTGTCGAGAGATTTTCCAGCTGCAAATTGGATCAACGACGATATCGATTCCAAAGATACGATTTGGCTCGGTAAAAACGAGTATAGGGGAAAGGTGAAAAATATCTGTTTTATGCGAGAAGACAGATTTCGTCACAGTTATATAGTGGCGCAGACGGGTGTCGGTAAATCGTGGATGCAGTTGCGTATGATAATGCAGGATATCTACAATGGCGACGGTGTATGCGTGATGGATCCGCACGGGTCGTTGGCCGAGATGGTGGTCGAACGTATCCCCAAAGAGCGCATAGAAGATGTGATTTATTTCAACGCCGCCGACGAGGAACGCCCGTTTGGGTTTAATCTGTTGGACTTCGAGGACGAGCAGGACAAACACCGCATCACCAACGGATTTATCGACCTGTTGAAGAAGATGTACGACCCGCACAACCAGGGTATTGTAGGACCGATCTTGGAAAGGGCGGTACGAAACGCCATGTTGACCGCGATGTCGGAGAAGGGGACTACCATGGTGGAGGTTGTGCGTATATTGACCGATGAAAAATGGGTGAATGAGAAATGGTTACCTTTGATCAAGGACGATCTTGTCAAACGATATTGGACGGACCAGATCGCCAACACGACTCAGAAGGACAAATCCGAGACTTTGGGGTATATAGTCTCCAAATTCGACCGTTTCGTCACAAATATGGCTATCAGGCATATCATCGGGCAGTCGAAATCGGCATTTAACTTCAAGGAGGTCATGGATGAGGGGAAGATCTTGATATTGAACTTCGCTAAAGGGCTGATGGGTGAGGAAAACGCACAGTTCTTGGGGCTTCTGATGGTGCCGAAACTCCTGTCGGCGGCTTTGGCGAGGGAAAAGATACCGGAGGATCAACGAAAAGACTTTTTCTTCCATGTGGACGAGTTTCAGAACTTCGCCACTGAGGCGTTTACATCAATTTTGTCAGAAGCCAGGAAGTATAAATTGGCTTTGAATGTCGCGCACCAGTATATTGGGCAGTTGCCGGAGGATATACGGGATGCGATTTTCGGAAACGTCGGTACTTTGATCGTAGGTCGTGTCGGCCCGGAGGACGGGGAGTTTTTGGAGAAGCAATTTGCGCCGTTGATCACGGCCAATGATATTATCAATCAGCCAAACATTCACTATTACACAAAATTGCTTGTCGGCGGTAAATATGCAGCGCCGTTTTCACTGAATCCGCGATTTGGTCCGGGGACCGGGTTTGATTTGCCAAAAGATCCGGAGGTTGCCAAATTGGTGAAGAAGCTGTCGCGGTTGAAATATGGTAAGGATGTCAATGTTGTGAGGGAAGAGATCAACAACAGGGCTGAGCTTGAAGTGAAGGATAATAAACCGAAGGCTCCTCCGGGTATGCCGGGTATGGGTGGTGGAGTGCCTCCTTTGGGGATGTAGTCGGATTTGGTGGGCACGGGTGGATTTGAACCACCGACCGCGGCTTTATAAGAACCGTGCTCTAACCCCTGAGCTACGTGCCCGCTCGACGTGCGTAATTTTACACCATAGGTGGTGGATAGTATAGGGGGCTATTTTGCCTCCAACCCCCTATTTGGCAGATTTCTTCAGTAGAGAGGCATAGCCCGGGAATTTCCTTATTTGCTCTATAAAGTGTTTTGGGGAATGTCGTTTGCGGATGAGCTTGTAGCCAGCCCCGCCAAAACTGCGTCGTTTTTCAGGATCGTTCATGAGTAGTTCTATGGCTTCGACATATTGATCTATATTGTCGTATTCAGGTAGTAGAATTCCAGTATCTGCCGTGATGATTTCACTTATACCTCCCACATCTGGCGCAATGACCGGGAACTTTGCATTTAGCGCTTCTATCAATATATTTGGTAATCCTTCGTATTCGGTTGTCAGTAAAAACAAATCCATATCTTCAATCGGTAAATCGTAGAAATTGCTGAACTTGCCACCGTACACGATATTATCTGCATGGATTAAACGATTAATAATATCCGACTCAGGATTTAAAACTAGCTCTCCATAGACATGAAAGACAACGTTTCTTCCATTATTTGTCAGTTTTTCAGCTATTGGTATGAGGTATTCTGGATGTTTCTCCTTATCCATACGACCGGCCCAAAGAACGTTGAATGAGTCTGTATCATTTTTGACACGAGCGAATCTGGTGTTGTCCACTTCCGGTTGGTAATGCGTATAGAGTTGGTTATTAGGTAAACCATAAGAATCATGCAATTCTTGTAGAAATTTGGAATTGTCAGATGTAAATGCAATAATATCTTTGCGTGAGTCAATGAAATACTTTGTGCCATAAGAGAAGTATCCCCCATCTTCTTTTTTAGCAAAAGTAAAGGATGTTGCTGATATATCGGCAAAACTCCTAATGATATTTTTATAGTGTTTGATCATCTCAAAACCCAGGTGCGAATGCACCACGTGCACTACACTTGGCATTGTTTGCAGTGTAATACGAACTAATAGTAGAAGCTTCTCTTCTTCAGTAAGGTCCACGGTAATATTGCCGAATTCCAGCACGTCAACATCCTTGGAAAGTTTGGCGGTAATTGTTTCACTATGTTCTGTTATGACGAGTAGTACTTTACTTTCCGGGAAGCCCTCATTGATTGCGTTGGCGTAATTGCGCAATACTTTATCAGCCCCTCCAATATGAAGACGAGGCCCTATCAATACAACGTCATAACTAGCGTCAATTGCCGAAATCAATCCCAAATAGGTGTTTCCAATCAGTAAATCTCTCTCTCTATTTGCCGAGTATATTGGTCGTGACTGTAAGTTTTCGATCCTTTTGTCGAAGTCACGTATATCTTCCCAAGCTTCGCGTATGAAGTCGCTCTGTAATATTGTTTTGACCTTTCGTTCGTACTTGATCCTGTACTCCTCGAAGGATAGTGACATATTTTGTTTATTGAGTTTCCAGCTCTTTGCGGTCAGGGACGAGAAAGTTTCTTTGTCGAATAACTTTGATCTTGGTATCACTGAGCGTGTACTTGCGTACGACCATGCCATTGATGAATTATTATACGCCTTTTTGTAGTGATATAGGGTCTTGGGTACTGCGAGATGCCTTACCCCCGCAGCTACCGTTTCACAATTCCAATGCCAATCTTCGTATCCGAAATTGGACTTTAGTGATGAAGTCGGAGCGTACGGATAGTTTTTGAAGACCTCTTTGGTGGTAAAACACATGGCATCCCAAAAGTTTTGGTGAACTATGGCTGGGATAGGGGTGGATAAAGAATGCAGGTCCTCTTGTACCCACGTAATCGAATCATCACCGTACGAAAAGTAAACTTGCGGATGGAGGATTACATTTTGATCTTGCAGCGAAGATATAAACTCGTATGCTTTGATGAACCAGAATCTATCTACTATATTGTCGCCATCAATGAAATTGATATATTGTCCTTTTGCGGCCTTAACTCCAGAATTTCTTGCCAGACCGAGGTCCCCGTGTTCCGTATGGATTATCGAGAATCGACTTGACGGGATACTCCATTGATGTTCGGTATTCGTAAAAAATTCCTGCATTTCTTTGGCGAAAAGATCCGTTTCTTCGTCACCTTTGTCAATGATCAGGATTATCTCGTAAATGACGCCTTTTTTTGCAAGTTCAAAAGCCGCTCTCATGACACTACGTATTGTAGGTTTGGCGGTTATGCCTTCGGAATGCAGGTTGACGCCTATGGAAACAACGATATCTTTTTCAGTCATGCTTTGGCCGACGATGATATATTAACTTTCTTACAAATTGTAATGACCACTTGACAGGGTACTTCACTAGGGGGATGCGATCGAGAACCTGTCGTATACGTATGGCGTTGCGTGTCGTGAAGCTATTGATCTCTTGATATAAGTATACATTTTGCGCCAAAACCTCCCGATATCTGTACAGCTCCTCAGATTGCGCGCGGAGTTGTTCTGTCAGCCTTTGCTTCTTGGCTAACAATTGAGAACTCGCTTCCTCCTGTTGCTGCAACTTGCAATGATATATATACTCAATATCTTTGGCATATCGGATATTGCGTTCGTCCAATTTGCCCAGGACGGCCCCCTCCAATGTAGAAATTTGATGCTTGATTGACTCTATCTGTGATTGGTAGTTTGCTGGGTTTTCCAGGAAAGGGGTTATATGTGCGTTGATGGAGGATGTAACGATATAGTCCAGCTGAGTCAACGAAACTTGTTCACCTGCATCCGTTTGCACTGTCTTCAGTGAATCCAACTTGTTCAGGACTTGTTCGACATTTTTTGGGTTCTCCGTAGAGTCACGGAGCAAAGAGTTGTCGTGTTTCAAAAACGGATTGACCGTAGTATATATGTTGACCATATCAATTTCGTTGAGGTCGGTGAAAAGGTTCCTTATGGTCGTTATAGGTTGGCTTATAATGTCCTCGTACGCTACAAAAACAGGAGGTGGTGCAAGCACCTTCGTATTTTTCAATAGTTTGCTATTGTAAAATGTCCATAGGCGTAGCCCTTCTGTCAGTGTCGCAAAGTCTTTGCGTGCAACCAGAGATGACGCGACACCAAAAGGCTGTCGGAATATACCAACTACTTGTATTTTGTAATCGTTGTCCAGCCAATATGGGAGTGTAAGACAGAATCGTGGATCTTTGACTACCAATCTTTTGGCTTTTTTCAGTTTTTTTTCGTAAAGTTGCCGTATTTCTGCGACAGTTTGCTGATAAAATGCGCTGGATGGATCTATGTCTGTGATATCATAGGGCTCGTTTGCAGTGATTCCGTGATATTTGAGTATTTTTTCATTTATTGTCAAGATATCCCTGTTTTCCGCAAGCCCTAAAGGGTTATAAGAAGGGGCTTCCAAGAGAGTCCTTTCATCGAGATTGAATCCTAACTTGGATATCAAGCTGGCAAGCATAGATGTGCCGCTTCGATGCATACCAGCAACCAATACAATATCAGCGTTTGCTATCTGTGGTTGTTTTGAGCTTGCTATGATTTACCAACACTAAATTTATACTGCATTTGATTGTTACAACTGTGCATTATAGTTAACGCGCTAATGAATAGCAATCCGTTTTACAAAAACTTTGCCCTAATACTCGCCCTTACACCGGTTCTCCAAACGTTCCCAATATGTCGGCAAATAATTTGCGAGCTTCTTCGTAACTTGTTTTGAAGTTAGCCTTAAAAACGTACCCCGTTGCGTCAGATGTCGACAGACGGACGGATGAGCAATCACCGCAGTTGCTGACCCAGGACTGTGTACCGTCGTCGAGTTGTATATGGCAGAGTTTCACCTCTTGCCCGTCGATGACGAAAGTATCGAGGGTTCCTCCTCCCATATCGCAACTGCCTCCACCGAATCCGTCTCCGAAGACGATATCGATGCTACCTTCAGGTCCAGTCAATGCGATTGTTCCGAAATATGTCTCATCCGTAGCAATTGTAGGTTCGCGGACGACCGCTTCCCAGTCGGTCGGGTATTTGATGGAGAATAGATCGTTTGACTCTGTGAAAGTTTTCCAATTCCTCGGGTTGGTCGTGTTGCCATGGTTTGCTTTGTGTTTTATGTCTGTAGGCAGTGGAGATTGCTGTGAAGTTGTCGACTGTGCATTACGCGTTTCGTATTGATAAGTTTTGTACATTTGGATGTACTGCAGACCAAGGTAGATCATAGCCACATAACTCAGCAGGAGCAAAGGGACGACGAAATACGCGAGTACGGGAGTTTTGCACTTGATTTCGATCTGTTTGCAGGACTTCTTTGTTTTCACATGGGCAGTGTATCACAACCCGGGCTTTGGTACCATCCTTCGGGCGACATGGTCGGTACTACAAGTCGGGGATAAACCCCAGGCTTAAACCCCAGACTTGACATGGAAAACCCATTGTCATAGGGATAGTACATAAGAAAATCTTGCGGTTAATATTATTTTAACCGAAATTTAATGGCCAACTTACCGTGTCGTATAAGCATTTGTGAGTACCCGTCGCTCTGGAGCGCGCATTCCGTGGACTCCGCGTATTCCTTGCAGTTGTGGGGTTTACCAATACTTTGTAGGTGCAGTAGATAATACGATCTACCTAAACATACATACAGAGTGCGATGCCGTGTCATCTATAGTGTCTAGAGGAAATGTCCCCAGGTAAGCGCCTTTTCCATCCCTAATGTACTGTACGAGCTGTAATCACATGGTATTTGTACATGTCGTATACTCCTCGGATTTGTACGTCAGGGATGGGTACGGTATCGCTGTTGTCCAAGCAGTACCGAGGTTTTATTCCACGAATGGGTTCGAAGCCTGGGTCGCAACCCCGACTTTGAATTCCCCGTTGCAATCGGAAATAGAATTTGCGTTCCACATGTTACAATGTCCCATGTCAATGATGCGTATCGATATAGAAAAAGGTTCCCGCGGTGTTAGCAAGGTTGTCCACGGCAAAAAACATGCCAAGTATACTCGGCGCGCGGTGGGAAATGACAACGGGAAGACAAAAAGAGCGCGTAATATTGAGGGTAGGGAAGTACGGACAGCCAGTGAAACGTCTGCGAAGATCTGGAAACTGCGTAATCTCCTGACATTGGTGAAATGGCATAAAGCGGCCGACAAATCGGAAGAGCCGAAAAACGTATCAACGAAAAACCCCACCCGCAAGCAAAGAGCATGCGCGTACGGCGTATCGGGTCAGGTATGTCGAATAGCAATCATAGTGGCGGAAATCTGCATTCTTGCGACGTTGCTGTATTTCATCGCTACGGAAATCGCCATCCGCCGTAAACACGGCCAAATCGCCGCATTACGATCGCAACATATCAATTATATTCTCCAAATATCGCCGGAAATTGATACGGAAGATGAGAATTTAATTAAAAAATTCGTTAACCACGCAGATCCGAATTCTCGTTCACGATACTTCCTGCAATCTGAAGGGGTCTCCTCCGATATTGAAAATGCACAATATACGCGGAGGGTAGACATTGGTTATGGGACGGGGTGCGGAGCATATGATGTGAATGAAGTTGAATATGTGCCGGTCGGTCATTTCTACTGGCTCAGTGATGGTGTGGATAGCGAAGGTTTGATGAATCCCGATCTTCAAGTAATCACATTGGCCGGGCACAAAGGTCAGGTCGAGGCAATCTTGAATAGTTTGAACTCCGATCCCATGGAAGCGTCTGGAGAAGGCAATGTTGCAATCGAAGGACGGGTCAGTGAAGTCGCCGACGTGCAAGAGTTGGTGGACCAATTGGCGGAGGGTGAGACATTATCTGAAAATGGGTACGTGTCGGAGTCCGCAAGTGTGCGTAAATACGGTCGGTCATTGCATTCCCCACATATATCCAAGGTCGGTCTTATACCGGTCGAAGATGTGGTTCCGAAGCTCAAGGTGCTTGAATATGCGGGAATATATTATCCCGAATGGGTGAGGAGTACACGTGCTGGGGTAATGCAACCGATATTGTCCGTCGCCAAAAAGGAAGACGTGAGTCAAGCGGAAAGCCCGACCTGTTGGGCGTTGACGGCTGGGATGCAAGTAAAAGTGCCAGAATCACAGGGTTTGGTAAAAAAGTTGCGTGAGTTTGCGAAGAAATACGACCCGCCTGCCGAAGGCAGGCTTGGGAAGGTGAATATGACTGGTGTGACGGCCATCAGCCGAAATCTCGCCTCCAAAATGGAGAGGGAGCATGATTACGCATGGCCAGCTCACAAGATTGCCGCATTCTTGGCTGATGCCGATCTGACTCATACGTCCAACGAGGTATCCTTTGTGCATGGATGTACGCCGGAAGCGTCTATGCGGTTTTGTAGCAAACCGGAATATATCGCTACGCTGGATGAGATTGGCCTGGATGTGGTGGAGTTGACCGGTAATCACAACAACGACTACGGTGCGCAGGCAAATGCGGACACTATACGTGCATACAAAGGGCGTGGTTGGGAGTACTTTGGAGGTGGACTTGATAGTACAGATGCCGGGAAAACCTTGGTCAGCGATGTAAACGGTACCAAAGTCGCGTTTTTGGGCTACAATTTTTACGATACGATGTTGGGCACCGGCGCAATAGCCACTGACCGACATGCGGGAGCAAATCGGTACTCCGCTGAAGTGGTCAAACAAGACATCTCGAAAGCGCACAACGAGTACGGAGCCGATATAGTGGTTGTCGATTACCAATTTCAGGAATGTTACAGTTACCCATCCGGCGATGTATTGTATCCGATATGCTACAAGCCTCTGTCATATCCCGACCAACGCAAAGTGTTTCGCGCTACGATAGATGATGGGGCGGATATCGTGATAGGCACACAGGCTCATCAACCGCAGACGTACGAAGTTTACGGAGACGGGTTGATCTTTTACGGACTTGGGAATCTGTTTTTTGATCAAACTCCGTGGATAGGAACTAGACAAGGTTTGATACTCACCCATTATATGTATGGAGGCAGGCTGTGGCAAACAAGGCTGACAACCACTCAATATGACAGTGATATGCAAGTGTATATTTCAAAAGGGGACGAGAAAGAATTGCTTATGGAGATGTTGCGTGAGGCAAGAGATTGATTGGGCGTCGGTAATAATCGAGAGATTTGGGACAAACGAAGTTGATGCAGCCGATCCCTCGACCGCGAGATGGTGGAAAAGACTTATTTGATCGATCAATGAGCATCGATCAATGAACTCCCGGATATTGCCCGGACCCGTGTCAGCCGATCAAAGGGCTTTCAGGTTTTTCTGCATTTCGTTCCCCTTGCCGTCTACCAGTCCTATATACTTTTCCGTGGTGGAAAGGCGTTTGTGTCCTACAAGCTTGGATACCGTCACCAGGCTGACTCCGTTTGCGAGGTGGTGGGCGATAAACGTATTGCGCAGATCATTGACTTTGGCGTTTTTGATACCGGCTTTTTCAAACGCTCTATCGATAGTCGTACGAATATTGCGGATGAGCAACGGCTGGCCGGTTTTGGTGACGAAAAGATAATCCAATTCGCTCTCGGGTCGGATTTTGATGTATTCCTGGACCGCTTGGTATGCGGAATTATTCAAAGGGACTTTGCGCTCAGGATGACTGTTTTTGGGTGCAATGTACAGATATTTGATACCGGTTTTCGGATCGGATTTGATGTCGTCGAGCTTGAGGTCTGCCAATTCACTGATGCGTATACCAGTTTGCAAAAGGAGTTCAACGATGGAATAAAGTCGCGTGTCTACGCGCGAGACGTCACGCAACGCTCTATACTCCATCTGCGACAATACGCGCGGTGGTTTGACTTCAAATTTCGGATGGGTCAGGCGTTCTGCCGGGTTGCGTTGTATTTCGTTGATGCTCTCGAGGAATCGGAAGAATGTTCTGGTACTATTGATCTTGCGAGAGATGCTTTTCGGCGTATAGTTTTCTTTTTCGAGCATCGCTTTGAATGCCAATAGGTCTTCGAGTGTGCATTGACTGATTTCGGTGATTGCGTTGGATGACAGGAAGTTCAAAAGTTGCTCGATGTCCTTGGCATATGCAAGGACTGTGGCGGGCGAACGCCCTTTTTCGGTGAGGTGATCTCTAAATCTGGTGTGCAAATCTGCATAGTGTTTATTGTGTAATTCCGCCATATCTGATATTTCGTCGTGATTAAATAGTTTTGGCAGTAGGTTTGCGGTATTATAGCATGTTACTATATTGTCGGCAAGGAGCTGTGCGACGCCGGGGTTCAACCCCGGGGGTGCTTCCCGGGGGTTGAGATAAAACGCTGTTGTCATGGGGATAATGCCGTGAAAAATGAGGCTTTTAATATGTTTTTAATCGAGGTTTAACTACCTGGATTTGTTGCCGTATAGGTCTTGATGGCGATGTCTTCTTTCGAGCCTCACTTTGTGGCGTGACTACGGGGATTGTGCGTATCCTGTATTTATTGACATTCTATGTGACGGATAAGCACTGTCTGCCCACAGAAAGTGTAAGTTGTATGTGGTTTTTGTATACGGCAAGTTTGGACTTACCGCAGACCATCCCCATGACAACAGCACTTCCCAGTGGGGTTGAACCCCGGCGGGTGACCTCGACCGTAGGGTTGGGGGAGAGTTATCAGGTCATTCACGCGCGATCGTCAAGTAAGGGAATTCCTGTGATGTCGGCCTTTATTCTAAGGATTGTGTCCAGCTTCCGGGCGTAGGATAGAGGCTCGATCACATGGTGGTACCGATCGTGACTCATCCATGTACATGCTTTTTGAATGCATTCCCAGTCTCGGTCTAGCTCTGTCACGGCGTATACATGCATCCGTTGGGTGCGGATTCGCTACGAACCACGGGATACCGTCGCTTGTTTGGTGTGTGTAAGGCCCGTCATCATGGGGATAGGTTTGCTTGTGGCGTATATACAAGGAAGCCCGCACCCGTCCGGGATCATGATTTTCGGTACTTCGTCACCGTGGCTACGGGCTTTTGCTTCACAGGGTGGGGCCCAACCCCGGGTCCGAACCCCGGCTTCGTCTCACCACACGGGGTTCGTGTGCTATACTGAGACTATGGGTGAATTTGAAGAACGGTCCAAAGGCGTGCGACGAGGAAATCGCCGCAGAATACGGAAACCGGCCGGGATTCGTACAAATTGGATCCGCGAGGTGTTTATCTATGCGTCGTTGCTATTGGTGGTGGGGTTTGTATCACACAGAATATATACCGATATCGCGGATACAAGGGCGAAGTTGGCCGTATTGGGCGAAACGAACGTCGAAGTCGTCAAGTTGAGAAACGAAAACCTGAAATTGCACGTGGAAAATTCGCGTATTTCATCAGACGCGTATTTGGAGAAAGAAGTTCGGGATAAACTGCATTATGTCCGTGACGGTGAAAATGTGTTCATCATCGACGAAAGAGCGTTGACGTCAGATGCCTTGGACAAGGTATACAGACAAATTCTGGGCGAAAGGGATACTCCGCCGCCCCAGCATGGAGTGTCGGTTTGGTGGGACTGGTTACATGGTAAATACACCTCTGAGCAACGTGACGGGTGAAAGAACGCATCGAACGGGTTTAGGACGATTCACGAAAATTGTTCGTGCCATTTTTGCCAAATTGCCGGGGCATCGTCATTGAAATAAGCAAGGCGGTCTTTGATCCTTGGAATAGAGTAAGGTTTGAACACATATTCAGGTACCTTGGTATAGAAATTATCCGCGTACGCGATGATCTTCTCTTCGAGGGTGACGGGCACCATATCTCTATGCGGTACGGGCAGATTTTTAGCTATAATCTCCGCTTTGGTGATGCCGACCCCGTTGTGTCTTTCGGCGACCAAGGCGTGCTTCGGCAATCCCTCTGTCTCCAGGATTTCTCTTCCCAGATGCCCGTGCGCGATGTACGGTTGTTCACCTTTTGATCCGATATGTTCGCTACTGACCTTGCATACGCCGATATCGTGCAACATGGCAGCTTCCTCTATGAACTCAATCGAAGCATCATCCAGCCCCAACCTTCGGGCGACTTCGAGCGCTTTGGCGGTCGTCAGCGTGACATGAATGATGTAATTGCGGTACAACGGGGTGTCGGGCGGTATGTACTTATGTATTATCTTCAAGTAGTCGATCATGTGACTTGAGGTGAGATATGGCGAGTATTTTAGCTGATGGGGTCGGTGAATGCAAACGGCTCATATGCAGGTCAGAATCCACTACGGAGCCGGGGGCGCGACGTCGAGGTTGGGACCCGGTCTTCGAACCCACTGATCAGGTTGAAACGCTGTTGTAGTAGGTATAGTTGGCAAGATTTCGGCTCATTCAAATATGCAAAATAGAGCGTATACGACATGTACAAATATCGCGTAATTACAACCCTCACTGCACACTGTGCGTCGCGACAGAGCCTACTTGGTGACATTTGCTCAATATACGACCGATGACACGTCAACATACTCTGCACCTATACTCAGGTACATTGTATCGCCCGCCGTCACCACAAAATATCGATAAAAACCGTGCCTGCAAGGAATACGCGGAGTCCCCGGAATGTGCGCTCCAGAGCGACGGACACTCACAAATGCTTATACGACAACGTAAGCTGGTCGTTAAATTTCGATTAAAATAATATTAATCGCAAGATTTTTTTTGCCGGTTATCCCCATTGTGATAAGGTTCCCTTGTCAAGTCCGGGGTTTAAGCCCGGGGTTCAACCCCGACTTGTTGCGACCGGAATTAGAATGTAGGGTTGCAATCGGAAATAGAATTTGCGAGTCGCAGAAACAGAACCGCAATGATGTATAATGGTTGGAAATGTATTGATGCTCGGAAGATAAATTATCACCAATCACTATGAAACTCGTCGTTTTCTCAATAGTACTAAACGAGGCGGAGACGATCGAAGAATTGATCTCCAGAATACCGCGTAAATTGGACGGTATCGACGAAGTGGAGATTTTGATCATAAGTGACGGAAGTACCGATGGTACTGCGGAGTTGGCGAAGAAGGCGGGTGTACACGTGGTCGCGGGAAAAAGTCAAAAACGACTGGCGTATCGTTTCCAACAAGCCATGGACGAATGTCTGAAAATGGGAGCGGATATAGCGGTCAATATAGACGGAGACCTGCAGTTTCGTCCGGAGGAGATACCGAATTTAGTAAAACCGATATTAGAAGAAGGCTTTGATTTTGTGGCGGCGGACCGTTTTACTGATCGTGAGACTGGCAAGGTGAGAAAACCAAAAAATATGCCGATAGGCAAGTTTTATGCGAATAGGGTGGGGGCATGGATCGTGGGAAAGCTCTCCGGGTACAAATTCAACGATGTTACGTGCGGATTTCGCGCCTACAATCGGAAAGCCATGCTTGCTTTGAATATCAACAGCCGTTATACGTACACTCAGGAATCCTTCCAGATTTTGGCCAGGAAGAAATTTAATATCACTTCAGTACCGGTATCCATCAAATATTACCCGGGTCGCAAATCCCGCGTAGTGACAAACTTCTTCAAATTCCTGTTTGGAAGTTTGGTCAATATCCTGAAAGCTTTTCGAGATCAGACACCTTTAGCGTTCTTTGGCTGGATGGGACTGATACCGTTTGGCATAGGGCTTGCCGGAGCTTTATTCTTGGTGTGGCATTGGTTGGTAACCGAAATGATCACCCCCTACAAAGCGGTAGGTATCGCTTCATTGTATTTTTTGACTATGGGAGTGTTTATCTGGTGCCTTGGGTTGGTGGCCGATATGCTGGAGAGGGTGAATAATAATCAAGAAAAGATATTGGAATATCTGAAAGAAATACGATTTGGAGCATGAGTAATATGAAGAATTCATCAAAAGTAAAGAAGAAACCGAAGATAGCTGTCGTCATCGGGACAAGAGCGCAACTTGTGAAGACTGGCCCGGTGATGGTGGAATTGCAACGAAGAGATATCCCGTACGAATTTGTGTATACAAATCAACATAAAGACACTTTTGACGATATTCGAAAGAACTTCGGGATAAAGTCGCCCGATAAAATGTTTTTCACCAATCAATCGGAAACGAAAACGATGGGTAAAATCTGGGGGTGGTTTCTCAAAGCCATGTTTCGTATTTTTACATCTCCAAAATCGTTGTTGTCCACCTCTCGCGGGATCGTGATCGTACACGGCGACACCAATTCGGCTTGGATGGGCGCGCTTTTGGGGAAGTTGAGGCGAAACAAAGTGATGCATCTGGAGTCGGGACTCAGGTCCTTCAATATATTTAAACCATTTCCTGAAGAGATAAACAGGTTGATAACCTTCCAGCTGGCGGATGTCTATGCTGCTCCAAACAAATGGGCTCTAAACAACCTCAAACGTTACAAGGGTGTGAAATTGGATACCCGAAACAACACGCAATATGATGCTATGAAGATCGCATTGCGACATAAGGACGAACTGCCGGACATAATCTATGGGGAGAAGTATGCGGTCGCAGCGTTACATAGATATGAGAGTGTCTTCCGCAAAGATAAATTGACGAGATTGGTGGAAATTGTGGAAGAGATTGCAAATGAAATGAAAGTCGTATTCATCCTGTATCCTGTCACGGAGAAACGCTTGATCAAGTACGGACTGTTGTCTAGGCTGGAGGAAAATCCAAATATTAGGTTGCAGGAGAGATTACCGTTTTTTGAGTTCATCAAATTGCAATACGAATCTGAGTTTGTATGCGCGGACGGAGGGTCCATACAAGAGGAATTGTCGTACATGGGCAAGCCGACTTTGATTTTGCGGGATGTGACGGAAAGGGTCGAAGGGCTCGGACGTACTACGGTGCTTTCCAAGTTTGATCCCAATGTGATATCTGATTTCATCAAGAATTATAAGAAATATGAAAAACCTCCGTTGAAGGAGGACAATTATCCATCTAAGATTGTAGTCGACTGGCTTGAAGAAAACGGATATGCGGGCTAAACAACAGAACATATCCATAGTATTGGCGACGTACAATGATGCGGATTCGCTACCTAAGGCTATAGAGGCTATATTTGAGTTGGATTATCCAAAGGAATTGTTTGAATTGATCGTCGTAGATGATGGTTCGACCGATGACACATATGACATACTGAATGAATACCAGAAGAGAGCTCAAAGCCTAGGTGTAAACTATTTGGTGCATAGGTTGAAAGCAAATAGTGGCAGGATTATTGCAAGACTTGAGGGTGTCAAGCATGCCCAACATGGCTTTATCGTGATCGCGGATTCGAGAGGGGAACCGGACAGAACATTTTTACAAAAACTCAATCAGTATTTACCAGAAAGTAGTGTCATTTCAAACTACTACATGGATAAAAAGAGAAGTTGGATGGATAGAGTCTTTTATTTAATACGTAAATGGTACTATAGACCATATTGGGGAACAACTTTCGATAATGTACAAATTACGAAAGAGAACTTTAATAAGATTTCGAAAGGCACGGGTGGTTTTGCGACAATGAAGCGGGATTTCATCCGTTTTTCAGAGTATTTGTTAAAAAATTCACGAAATGCAAAAGAAACAAATGAAGATACGAAGCTATTTCGCGCATATATCGATGCAGGTCGGAAACTTATCAGGGTTTATGATGCCAAAATGCTATATACAAACCGTACTGGGATGGCCGCTTTTGTTCACCTTTTTAAAAGGGGACCACGATTCGTGGACTATTATGTATTAAAAAGTTTTGGGATGAAAGTGGTTTTGGGGTTCACTTTACTCGCAATTTTTTTGATACTTTTGGCAAGTTTCCTTTGGCCGATACTGCCGATATTTGTCGTATCGTTGTTGTTGATTTTTGATATATTTGTCTCAGTTTACCTCGCCGAAGAGGCTGGTGACTTTTTACCCGTACTTATATTGTTGCCGGGTATAGCCGTTTCGTTTTATTTAGGCGTGTTGAATGGTGTAAAAATTCATTTGTTTGGCCGTTAAAGAGATGAGTAAAATTTTTTATATACAAATATGCAGTATTTAAGTTCGCTATGGAAAAAGGTTTCCTCCCGGAGGGTTGCACTAAGCATCCTCTTTGTACTATACACCTCATTACAGGTATTCCTAGCGTTGAAGACGCGAGAAGGAGTTTCACCGGACGAAACGTATCATGTGAATACGACAGTCTATTTCGCCACACACAGCTTGTTGCCATTCATCAAGCACCAAGAAGGATCATTTTATCTCGGGGATCTGACGAGGGCAACATCTATACTGTATCATTACCTCTTGTCTTTGCCGTTGAGAGCGTTTCTGGCATTTTCCGATGGCTCCTCAATGATTTACTTTTTACGATTGCTCAATGTCGGTCTGGCAATACTGAACCTGTCGATTTTATTCAAGACTGTCAAAAGTCGGGTGTCATCGCAAGCAATCACGGTAAGTAGTCTACTGTTCTTCATAACTCCACCAATGTTTTTCTTTTTGTCGGCATTTGTTTCGTACGACAATTTACTCCTGACCGCGAGTTTGCTCCTGTTGGCAGCTTCTCTGAAGTTGAAGGATAATGCGGATCTTACAAACTTGTTGCAGTTTTTGGCGGTCTGTCTTTTCGGCGCATTGGTTAAGTTCTCGTTTTTACCGTTGGCTCTGATAACAGGCTTGGTACTTGTAAAGCATGTGGCCCAGTCTTTGCGGAGTCTTCGTGAGCTTGGACCGGATTTTGTGATCAGACATAAGTTGCTGGTGAGTGCGTTTGTATTGCTGTTTGCTTCATTTGTTGAACGTTACGTCGTCAATGTTCTGCAGTTCGGCACTATATCGCCGACCTGCGATGCTGTGCATACGGTGGATGAGTGTATGCAAAACGCGGTCTACGCCAGAGATCACGCCCTTTTACAAGCGCATAATGGAGTCGCTCATACGCCGAGGATTCTTCTGGCGTATGGTATTTTTTGGGTTAAATTGATGTATAAGCGGATGTTTGGTGTCTTCGGCCACAAAGTCATGCCTCCACCGAATATCGACAAGTACTGGTTGGTCGCCGATTTTGTCTTTATATTATACGTATTGAGATTGCGGGTCGTCGAATTTATTCGTCAAAACGGACTTCTGCTTTTGGTCCCGATATTATATGCGTTTGTACTGTTTTTTTACGTAAACTACCCGACGTTTTTGAAAACAGGCTTGTGGGGATTGGCGGTGCAGGGACGATATATCTTGCCTATATGGCCGTTTGTGACCCTCCTGTATGCCAAAGTACTATCGAAGGCGAATAAGTATTTGATCATTGGTGTTACGATCGTGAATATGGTTGTACTCGTACTCAACGTGTACGCAGTACTGAGGTTCGTCTTGATGCTTTCGGCGTAGGTCCCCGCCCGTCAGGTCGGGGGCGAATTATCCTAACCAAACAGGAAGGGCGTCTTCAATACGTCTTGGTGAGAAAAGTTCGTTGGCCGTATTGATCGCATGTAGTGTCATTGTGTGTCGAAGGGCGGGGTCTGAAATCAATCGGGACATGGTGGCGGTCCATGAGTCGGCGTCATTGTCGACCAAGACGATGCTACGACTGTCATGTTTGTGTATATCCTGGTAGACGGGCAAGTTGGTGGCAATGGATGGGGTACTGGCGATCGCCGACTCAAAAAACTTCAACTCGGACTTCATGATATTGAATTTATTGTCAACAAGGGGGATCAGATTGATATCGACAAGACCCAACGGGATTTGTAAGTTTTCAAAATTCTGCAATGAAACAGTAATGACCTGTTTCTTAAATCGTGCAAGTGCGGGTGGTACATGTATCGCGCCTCCCAACACTATCTTGAGACGGGAATCTTTCGCAAGTAATGCGGACAATGACGGTACCAATATCTCAAAATCCAGATTATGTGTGTATGAGCCGCTAAAGTAACCGAGCAGTATATCATCGTCGGCCGGGAATTTTCGTTTGAGTTCGGCACACTGCACGGACACCGACACTTGTTGCATATTGAACGTGTTTGGGACTACATGAACCTTCTGACGGAATACTCGCTCGAGTGCGGTCTTCATAGGTTTCGTAGTTGTGGTGATCTTGTCCGCGCGTTGTATGGCCATATAGCGGTTTTCAATATAATCCGTCCAGTATTGCAGTGAATGTTCGGTATGCAGTTGCTCACGGAATAGGAATTTCGTCAGTTTCGGGTCAAAAAGGTAATCGTCAAGATCATAAATGATTTCAATACCCTCTTTTTTCGCATGGTCGATGACCTCTTGATAATTGTCGTAAGCAATGCGAACAAGGACGAGTTTGCGAATATGTCGCATATTTGCAAGGACGGTATCAAGTTCGCTCTCCTGAAAGAAAATGGCTTTTTCGCCTTCTTTTCGGCTATTTATACTGTTGATGATATTGTAAACACGATAACGAAATATGCCGGGATCGATTCGCTTGTACAAGAAAACGATATCAGACTCGGAGGTTTGCAACGCTTTGATACGTTCGTCCAAGGGTCGGATAGTATACGCGTTGAGTTGATGTGTATCAGGCATTCGTTGTAGATATTGAATTCGATTTGTCATCGTTTAATTGTTGTCATCTAAGTTAGACAAGAAATCTCTTATCTGTGTTTCAATCTTCTCAGGTTCCGTTGACTGCAAGACGAGTCCCTTTTCGTAACCGGACACCCGTTCGGGCAACGCTCCGATATTCGTTACTATGGTTGGCATTCCCATAGCGCGTGCCTCGGCTGCAGTGAAGGAGAATGTCTCCGGCCATACGGCGGGGATCAATATACAATGGACTTTGTTTTGCTCGATAATCTTTGGCAAGTCTTCGGGTTTGTATCTACCGAGAACATTGACATTTTTTTGCATACGTAGTTCCGTTGAATCCCCGATCACGGTGATCTTCGTGTTTGGACTGAGGTGGGGGAGCATACGGATAACGAGCTTGCTACCTTTATGTTTGTCGATAGTTCCCAACAATCCGATATTCAATGGCCCGCCGGCTTCGAATTCGGCATACCGTGCAGGAGGTAATTGACGAGGAAGTTCATGCTCTCTCATGATAGGTAGGATGTCCGGGAAATAGAATGACAAAATATCCGAAGAAGACTCCGAAAAGGTTTTCACATCATCGACGGCGTGCAATAAGGCATGCCACATGGCGATCCATTCATCATGAGTACGGGCACCAGTTGTATCCGGATCGAAACAGTCGGTACCGAGAAACTCATCCAACTCGCTCGCCGGAATTTTGTGTCTGTACTTCGTATCTGGGCTGAGCAGGTTGATCGTCGGTGATACGGGGAAAAAATCATGCATATAAAACGCGCTATGGCGGGCATGTTCCGTATGTCTTTTGATAACCTCGATAATACCGTCCACAGCCGTATAGCCTACCAAAGAGTGTATGTCTAGGTTGCCGATATCGAGTAATTGCAACAACGCATCGACCTGCTTACGAGTTATGTTGAGCTTCGAGATTGTTTGGAACTCTCTGTCTTGCAATTCCAATAGCATATTGCGCTCTACGGGACGTACGATGAGTCGATGATCACTCCTTACGGGCTCGCCACTGCGGTAATAATTGTCCGCGGACATGATGAAGCTTTCGATCCCGCCTCCAAGTTTGTGCGTAAATAAGATATCCACTTGTGAATGACCGAGTATCAAGAGTGTCTCAACAATCTGGCGTCGGTATTTATGCGGATCTTGCCGTACGTACGCGTCGACGAGGTTCATATAGTTTGGATGTTTTTGCAAAAGCAATTGCAAATTGTGTTCTGAAGCTTCTTTTTTTTCTTTGGATGTGAACGAGCTGCCGTGGTTGTGGAAAACAAAAAGATTGTCGACAATGACATTGTGATAACCGCTCTGTATCGCCCGCATGCACCAATCGTTTTCTTCGGCGTAACCTCTACCGAATGTCTCGATATCGAAACTGCCGATCTCGTCTAATACCTTGCCGGATAAGGCCATGCAGTATCCCACCCCGGTCGGGGTCCAGTGGAAATGGTTGTCCAACTTGGATATACGGAAGGCTTCATCGATTTGTTGAACCGTCAAGTCCATAAACAACTTGTTATCCTTACAGAAATTCGGGAAACTAGTGATGATCCCGCTATTTGTCATTGGGGTGGCGGATGCTACCTGCGGGTCAATCGCAAATGGTGTCAGTAGCCGCCCAATCCAGCCCTCGGGGACTTCGACATCGGTGTTGAGCAGTATCGCGATCTCGTCCCGGTGAACTTTCGCGAGCCCTTTGTTGACACTGCCTATAAAACCGAGGTTTCGCTTGTTTTTTAATACGGTTGTATGTGTGAAACGTTTTTGAAGCTTGGCATACAGGTCGTCGCTATCATATGGGCCGGCGTCATCGATGATGATGAATTCGGTGTTGTCATACTTTGTATTGGTGATCAGGCTGTTTATGCAATTTGAGAGTAGGTGAATATTTTTTTCTGTGGAATAGACGGGTATGATCACCTTCACCTTTGGTTGGTACCTTGTCGGTAATATAGGTGCGTATGATCGATTGTCAGCCAACGTAAATAGTGATGAGAGTAACAATCGAGAGTCTATGGTGTCTGTATCAACAAGTATTGTTTTTGCCGATGAAGCTCGGTACCTCCTGTATATTCCTCTGAGCCCCTCTCGGCGTAGGGTAAGGACGAGTTTATATATCAAACGGCCCCACCCCGTGTCTTCACCAGTTTCGGTCTTGCGGACCAGCCACATCCGGGCATATTGCAATGTCTTTCTCGGGCCCTTGCGCCGTAATAGGTGTATAAATCTCCCACCGGTATGGAGTGTGAAACGTCCGATTTTTGAAACGGGGTGCCTGGTGATTACGTTTCGTAATTTTAAATATACAAGGTAGTCTCTCCGTCCGGTCCGTATATCCGTGAAACTTTTTGAGGCCGGGCGACCTGTACGTGATGTTGAATGTGATTGTTCACTTTCATTTGATGTTTTATACCGGTTCATATTGACTCTGTGAGTTTAACTCAAGCTTTTAAGTACCAGTAGCCCATGTATCATCCGAATATCTTTTTCCTATAGCGTTTCACGACTTCTTTGGGTGGGCCTATGGTGTCGACTTTGCCGTGTTCGAGTAATAAGACTCTATCGCATTGCTTCTGGACGGTTTCAACGTCATGGCTCACAAAAATGATCGTTGCTTTTTTCTTTTGTAATTCGTCCAATCGTCTGAAGCATTTTTTTTGAAAACCGACGTCGCCCACCGCCAGGACTTCATCCAAGATGTAAATATCGGCATCGACCTGTATGGCGATGGAAAAGGCAAGGCGTACGTACATACCGCTCGAGAAATTTTTGACGGGCGTATCCAAAAAATCTCGAATTTCCGCGAAGTCCACGATTTCATCGAATTTCCTGCGGATTTCAGCTCTCGTCAATCCGAGGATCGTCCCGTTGAGAAATATATTTTCCCGGGCCGTAAGGTCGGGGTTGAAACCGACACCAAGTTCGAGAAACGGCACTATACGGCCGTTGTATTTTACCGAGCCGCGGTCGGGGAGGTAGATTCCGGCGATGATTTTCAGCAACGTGGATTTTCCGCTACCGTTCCTACCGATGATCCCGAAAAATTCGCCCTGGTTGACAGAAAACGAGACGTCGTCCAGCGCTTTGAATCGTTTGTACGTATTTCGTTTGAAAATATTCAAAAAGACACTTTTAAGCGTATCCCGGTGTTCCGTGCCGATTTTAAATTCCTTGCTCAGGTTGTTGACTTCGATAATATTTCCTTTTTTCATGATGTCCATAGATAAATTGTCGTCTGTGTATCGGTTAATAACTATTCCAAATATGTTAATAATACTGTTTTAATAGTATTCGGCCACTCTTTTGACGGTTTTGTTGAAGTAAATTTGTCCCAAAAGTATCAAAAGCACGGAGATGATCAAGACGGCGGTGGCGGAGTTTACGTACAGCACTTGACCGTTGATCAGGGCGGATCTGGCGCCTTGTATGACGATAGTGATCGGGTTCATCATGTAAATCGTCCGAGCGTTTTCGGGGATCAACTCGATAGAATAGAAGATCGGTGAGGTGTAAAACCCCAGTTGCAATAGTATTTCGAAAATGTTTTTCAAATCGCGAAGTTTCACGGTCGCTACGGAGAGGTATATGGATAACGCATAGTTGAATGCGGTGAGTACCATGACGAGGTAAGTGAAATACATCATGGACAAGAATGTCGGGTGTATTGGGTTTCTGGATGCTATCACAAATAAGATGATCAATGTGATCAGGAAATTGATCAATGCGAGTCCTTGCGCGCTCAGTACGGCCAATTGGCGTGGGAATTGGACTTTGAGGATGATATGCGCCATACCCAGGAGGCTGTTCATCCCGCTTAGTATCCCTTCGCTGAAATAACCGTAAAAGACGATACCTGTCAGCAGGTAGACTTGGAATGTCTCGATGCTTCCGCCGAGATTGGATTTGAAATTGGCGAAGACGAAAAACAGCACGAGGAAGCTGAGAAGGGGTTTGAGTACGACCCATACGACGCCGAGGATGGAGTCATGGTAACGGAGTTTGAAATTGGTACGGATCAGCTCGTAAAGCAGATCCAGTTTTTGTCTGGTGTTGTGATTCATACCTTGTGATTATAG
>JALWDW010000032.1 GCA_027036675.1 Candidatus Dojkabacteria bacterium | reverse complement strand
CTCTATGAGAGTAGCAAATTCGCGCATATTGGCGTAATCCCTGTTGTCATGGGCGATTCGCATGCTCGATGGTAGGATCCTGCGAAAAGGTTGTTGCGACAGGCTATACTGGGGGGGGCTGAAACTTACCCGGATAAACACCAATATTCCCGTTTTCCCTCATACTCTTGTTGTGCCGATAGGCTTTTTGGCCCAACCCCGGACTCCAACCCCGGGTCCGAACCCCGGCTTCGTGATACAATCCAACATGGCGGAAATCAAACCAAATCCGGCACAAGCAAAAGCTATCGAACACGGGGAAGGCCCTCTGTTGATCATCGCGGGGGCCGGGACCGGTAAGACGACGGTCCTGACGCAGAGGATTATACATTTGGTCAGCTCCGGCATCGCCAAACCGGAAGAAATTTTAGCATTGACATTCACTGAAAAAGCGGCGAACGAGATGCAAGAAAGGGTGGACGTCGGTATGCCGTACGGTTATGCGGAAATGTGGGTATCCACCTTTCATTCCTTCGCGGATCGCATATTGCGCAAGGAAGCCTCGCATGTCGGTATGAGCGCGGAATACACGTTGTTGACGCCGGAATTGGAATACACATTATTCAAAAAACACCTGTACCAATTGCCGTTTGAAAACCTGCGCCCACAGGGCAACCCCTCCAAGAACATCATTGACATACTGCAATTCTTTTCACGTTTGCAGGACGAAAATATCAGGCCCGCCGCTTTTGCCAAGTACGTACGAAAAGACCTGCCCAAAGAGGACCGTGAAGAAGAGTTCGTGGCAACATATCGCGAATTGTCGGATCTATACTCCGCATTCACAGAGATCAAAATTAGAAACTCAAGCTTGAGCTTCGGGGACCTGATCATCAGGCTGCTTGACCTTTTTGAAAAACGACCCGATATCTTGAAAAAATACAGCGAACAATTTCGTTTTGTGCTGGTAGACGAATTTCAAGACACAAATTATGCGCAAAACGTATTGGTAAACACCTTGATGTTGGGTAATGATTATAAACGGGCGTCCAAAGCGCGCAAGGGGAAAGCAAATATCACTGTGGTCGGCGATGACGATCAGGCCATTTACAAGTTTAGAGGAGCTGCCGTCTCCAATATCATGGGCTTCACGCATCTGTACGACTCTGCGGAGATCGTGGTTTTGTCGGACAATTACCGTTCCGTACAAGAAATTCTGGATGCGGGATACGCCTTGGTTCAAGGTAATAATCCCGAGCGGCTGGAAAAGATGGAGGATATTAACAAAAAGCTCATATCACACCGCGAGGTTGATCAAAACCATATCAGCAAAGCGATACAGGTGCACTTGGGCGTGAAGGCGATAGACGAGTCGGAGTGGATTGTAAAACAAGTGTTGAAACTGACTGGTAGGTCGGCTTTATTGCCGGAGGGTGATCAAGTGGTCAAAGGTGAGTTTGATCGCCGTGGACAAGGTACATTTTTGGTTGCGGACGACCCGGATGCGGATACGTACAGCTTCAAAGATATTGCTGTCTTGGTACGTGCCAATGCACATGCAGATCCGATAATCCAAATAATGCGTTATTACGGCGTGCCTTATAAATTCGGAGGCCAGAGAAGTTTATATACCAGACCTGAGGTGGCATATCTATTGTCGTTTCTACAGGTGATGGCAGATCCGGAAGATGATAAGCATATGTTCAATCTCATCACCCATACCATGTGGGGACTGACGCCGGACGAGGCTATATTTGTCATGCATACGGCCAGGAAAAAACGGATCGCGGTATGGGACTTATTGCTCGATGAACAAAGTACACTCGCCGCACCCGCGGTCCGGCAGAAGTTGGATTTACTGCTTGTCGTATTGCGGGATGGGCAACGAGATATAGTCGAGCATAGACCGTTGACTCGTACGCTGTATAATTTCGTGTCCGACTCGGGATTTCTAGCGTATCTTGCGAACAAGGATGAAAATATGGCAACATTTCAGATCAGGAATGTCGCCTCGTTTTTTGATACACTCAAAAATTTCGAGCAGAGTATCCGCGATGCGACCGTATTTGAATATATAGATTTCGTAGAACAATCCATGAAGTCGGGACGCACTCCCAAGGTCGGTGAAGACTTGATGGAAGATCTGGACGCCGTGAATATAATGACGGTACATGGCGCGAAGGGACTGGAATTCCCTGTGGTATTTATGCCGGGCTTGGTGGAAGGTCGATTTCCCACATCCAACCGCCGTCCCGCCTTTGAGTTGCCGGATGCGCTGGTGTCGGAATCAGAAGTTCCCGATGATCCGAGGAAGGCTCACATCGCCGAGGAAAGAAGACTTTTCTATGTCGGTATGACCAGGGCGAAAGAGAAGCTGTATATGACGGCCGCGCAATTGTATGCCGGGGGCAAAAGGAAGTCTAAGCTCAGCAGGTTTGTAGTGGAATCATTGCCAAGTCGACAAGAATCGCTGCAATTTGATCTACAGGCTCCGGATACTTCGACCACACTGCAAAAGTTTGACATTCCCGAATCGGATAATATCGTAGATTACGGTATCTTGCCGGATGACCAGCATTTGTTTGAAGTTTTCAGTTATTCACAATTGTCCACATATGAGACTTGTCCGAAAAGGTATCTATATGCGTACGTTTACAAGGTTCCCACCCCGCCCAGCGCATCCCTGAGCTTCGGTAGCACCATTCACAAATCGTTGCAAAATTTCTACGAAATATATATGGACGAACGATCACCGCGACCTGGGTTGGAGGATTTGTTGAAAATCTACGAAGATGTTTGGGTCGGTGAAGGGTACGACAACGCGGAGCATGAAGAAACTCGCAAGACGGCGGGACGCAGAGTACTGGAGGAATATTATGAAAAATTTCACAATGATGATTTGCGCCCATTGGCCGTTGAGCGGAAGTTTACTTTGAAGTTTGACGATATCGGTATTATCGGATCGATTGACCGTATCGATCGGTTGGGCGAAGAGGAAGGCAAAACCGTGGTGGAATTGATCGACTACAAGACCGGGAAGGTCAAAAGCGCGTCGGAGATCAAGAAAGACATGCAATTGAAAATATATGCTTTGGCCAGCGAAATGGTATTGGGTTACAAGGTGGCGAAGGCGAGCTATATATTTGTTGAGAGCGGTGAAAAGATATCGGTAGAACTGGATGAGGATACGTATGATGAGGTAAAGGATAAGGTCCTGTCCATTGTCGCGAAGATCCGTTCAAAAGACTTCCGCGCCACACCAAACCCTTACAAATGTAAATTTTGCCCGTACAAGGATATCTGTCCGGATGCCATGTTTTAGTATGATACAATCATTGTCGTGCATTACCGTCCTCGGATTTGATGGGGGAATTGGGCTGACTGATACTTAGTATGAAAAATGGAAACATCGCAAACTTCGCCGAAAAGGTCAAAGCCGGAAAAATATTCGGCTATATCAGTGTACTCTTGGCGTTTATCGCATTTCAATCATATAGTGGTATTGCATACGCGCAGAGCGTAGCAAGTCAGATTGACAATCTGTCACAAATGCAAGGAGTTGACAATGCTTCTGGGCAGGCTATGCTGACAAGTAAAGTCGCTTCAGTGTCATTGGGCGCCGCGGTAGTAGTTTTGATGGCAATGGGAATTAATGGGGGTTATAAATTACTGACCAGTGCCGGTAATCCGGAAAAATTGATGGAAGCAAAAGAAATACTGACAAATGCGTTTCTGGGTTTTTTGGTGATAGCGTTGGCAGTGTCGATCCTGACGGTAGTGGACAATGTGTTTGGCTTGAATATTGGGGCGTTTTAGATTATATAAATTAAATCATATCGCAACCTATGATTAATCTTTTCTCTTTGTTAAACTTCGCGCAATACTCTTTGCATGCGCAAGCTGTGCAGAATCCAATACATGGTTACCTGCGTTGGAATACGATGAATGATGTATACTTTTTCGTCGGGAGGGTTTTAGATGCCGGGCTTTTGCTAGGTGGCGTATTCGCTGTAGCTTTAATGATCTATGCGGGATTTTTATATGTGACATCGGCAGGTAACCCTGATGCTGTCACCAAAGCGACAGGTACCATTACGTATACCTTGATCGGGCTTGCGGTGATGTTTGCGGCAAAGATGGTGATACTGTATATTTCCGGTAGCCTGGGGTAGGCGTTGTTGCAACATATGGAGAGCAGTGTTATAATTGTGCATATTTTAAGGGTTTGTGATGTACAGGCCCGTATGATTTAATTTATTAATCTAATTAAAAATGAAAGCTATGAGTCGTCTAAAGACGAAAATTATTGCTACTGGATTCGCTTCTATGGCAATGTTCTCTCAAATTATAACTTTAGCTCGGGCACAATTGCAAGGCGGATTAGATCAGGTGCAAGTCGGTGGGGATGAAGGCCTATTACCGTTCATTAAGCGTCTCTTGAACTTGGCATTGCTTCTTATGTCGATTGTTGCCGTCGTTTATCTCGTCTATAGCGGTTTTATGTACGTAACATCCGGTGGTGACGAGTCGAAAGTGGAAAAAGCCACCAAGGGGATCACTTACGCGATTATTGGTTTGATTGTTGCCTTTGCTTCTTACATGGTGGTAAGCTTTGTTGTCGGGCGACTTACGAAAACCGGCGAGTAATAGCTTGTACTTTTCACAGGAGGATAATTTGCAATGGATGACTTCAATTCTCTGATTGAGTTCTTAAGTAGCTCAAACGTTACAAGGTTTCAGACATTGCCACAGTTTGTTTACTTCCTGATACAGTATGCGGTACGACTGCTGGCTTTGCTTGCAGTCGTATACCTGATCATGGCCGGTTTCAACTATATCATTTCCAAAGGTGATTCTGACAAGGCCGAGAAAGCCCAAAAGGCTATCATCTATGCACTTGTTGGTTTGGTTGTGGCTTTTAGTGCTCAATTGATGGTGGCTTTCATTTTGAAGAATTTGTTGCAAGTAGATTTGTCGCAGATCTAGTTTGTATGGTTTTTAGCTTTTGTTGTGTAACGTTCTAGTTGTTTGATTGTAGTACACCTGGATCGGACTTCAATTTTACACTGGTATATGCTACTCTTAGTCAATAAATTCTTTTTGAGGCATTGATGAAAAAAAGTCTGCGAAAAATTACAATATTAATATTTCTGGCGATGACATTTGTCTTACCGACTTACGTATTTGCGGCGCCTCCTCCTAGGATAAATGCGATAGACGGATTGATCCGCAAAGCGTTGGACCTTGTTTTACCCATCGCCGGTGTGACTGCGGTGGCAATGTTGGTATACGGCGGTTTTATGTTTATGCTTTCCAGTGGAGATCCGCAAAAAGTACAACAGTCTAGGAACGTGATTACGTGGACGATTGTTGGAATCATAGTCCTGTTTTCCTTCACTATGATAGTTCGCTTTGTTTTCAACGCGTTACTGATCAGCTAGTGGCAAAATATAAAACTTAGTAAACATACCAGAAAATGATATCAATCAGGTATGCCATCGTGCCCAAGCCAATTCTTCGCATGCTCTATGTGGTGCTGTTCATAATGCTCGCGGGTTCTTTTTCGTTTGTCGGATTTGTACAAGGCGACGAAGAGCAAGATCTCAATTCGCAGATCCAAATTACACAGGAACAGATCAAAGACAAAGAAGCTGAGTTGAGAAAAACAGAGGCCGATGTAAATGCGATCAGGTCTCAATCCGGGTCAATATCCTACAAAATGCGATTGACACAGGAGAAGTTGACTGAGGCGGAAGAAAACTCCAAGGCAACCGCCAAACAAATGAAGGAAATCTCGGACGAACTTGACGTATTGCAAGAAGAATTGGATACGAAGCAAAATGTGATGCGGAGTTTACTTGTACAGATGTACAAAGATCAGGACATTTCCTGGATGGAGATCCTTTTGTCCGGGCAATCGGTGGATTCCATGTGGCGAGTGCTGGCATACAGGCAAAAGCATTCGGACAGATTGGAGAGGGAAGTGCAAGACGAGATGCTATTGGTGAATGACCTGGAGGCGAAAAGAGACGATTTGCGATATTACCAAGACTTGGTCGAGAAGGAAGCTCAAATGTACCGGGATCTGTACAATGAATTGCAAAGCGAGCAAGTACGGATAGCGCAGGAGTACGCGGCGCGTATGGCGAAACAAAGACAATTACAAGCGGATGTGGAGGGCTTGAATTCCAAATTGGGCGGACTGAATAGACAACTGCAAGAAATCATACGTCGCAAAGCGAACGAGTCCTCGTCCGGCCCAAGCAACAACGGCGGAGGCGATACAAGTGGCGGAGGTAATACTCAACCACCCGCCGCGGATACCGGTAAATACAATATTTATATAAACGGAGTGCTCAAAGGAGAGGGTGTGAGCGGACCGATCCGGGTCTCCGCAAATTCAGGAATATTGGCTTTGAATCATCCGTACGGCAGTGTCAGTTGCGATTATTCACATCATTGTTATCGCGGGGTATTGGAGTTTCGCAGTAATTCCAACGTGTATGCGATAAACGAATTGCCGATGCAAAGTTATCTTGCCGGTATTGGCGAAGTACCCTCTTCATGGAATATGGAGGCATTGAAAACACAGGTATTGGCGGCACGTACCTACGCGATCAAAAATTACACGAAACGACAAAATTACTATTACGGATTGAGAGACGATACGTATGATCAAAATTACGTGGGTTATTACAAAGAAATTGCAAGTGATGGCGCGAGATGGGTATCTGCGGTGCAGGCGACAGACAAGCAGGTTATCAAAAACGGTGGTGAGATAATAAATGCATATTATCATTCCACATGTGGCGGGCATACATTGTCTTCGGCCGAAGTGTGGGGTGGCAATCGCGCTTATGCTCAAGCCAAAAGTGATTGGTACCAAAGTGAGGGCGGGTTGAAAAGTTATGATGCCGTATCTCCGTGGTCATACAAAAAATGGGGGAGCGCGACAATCAATGATGATCAAATGGTTGACCTGATCAACGCCACGTTGTACCTGTCTCAGAATGTCAACGACCCGCAACGACAAGCGGCGATTTATTCCCCGAGTGCCGGAGGCAAGATGTCTGCCGAGATCGTCAGTCTACTCAACGGTAAGGATTTTGCTACCCTGTACGGCGACTTGCAAAACGTGCAGAGTGTGTACAACGGAGGCACATTGACTCTGAGGGCGGACAGCCGTTTAACGGAAAAAGTTAGAGTGACCGGCTCCAATGGGACTGTAGACCTAGACGGCGAAGTATTTTGGATTGTGTACAATGCTCGCTCCCCGGGAGATTTAACGATATATTGGTCGAATTTCTGGACATCCGTCAAAGAAGGGGGATCTTGGAATTTCTACACTCGCGGTTATCCCCACCGTATCGGCATGTGTCAGTACGGTGCAAACGGCCGTGCAAACGCCGGGCAGTCCTATACACAAATAATCGGGCATTATTACAACGGCTCGACGGTATCCTCGGTGTCGGGATACGACACAATGCGCGTAGGCATCACGCGGGTCGGGGGTGGCGACAATACGGTACAAGCCGTAGGTGGCGGTACATTATCCGTTTCCTATGCCGGAGGCGGTATACAAGGTGCCGGGGTTGTGCGAGTACAGAAACTATAGGGCGTTAGCACGACTAATTAGCACTTGACGGCGGAGACTGCTAAGTGTATTATCCGGTATGAACCTCACAGATAGGCAAAAGGAAATTTTGTTGGCAGTCGTGGACGCATATACGCACGGATGTCGAAGTGTGGGTTCAAATACGCTCGTTGACAAGTATAATTTGAATATCAGTAGCGCGACGGTACGCTCCGTCATGGCTCAACTTATGAAAGAGGGACTTCTGACTCAGGATTATGTGTCATCGGGTCGTGTCCCGACAGATATCGCCTTTCGTTATTATATAGACACAGCTTTGCAAGATAGTGTACTGGATAGTCTGACACTGGTCGAAATCAGGCAAGGTATATACAGTGTGCGGTTTGATCAAAAGAAATTGGTTAGGACGATTTTAAATTTACTTACAAGCATAAATAATGTTGCTTCATTTGTGATAGACGACGATATGGTCCGGCATTACGGTGTATCTTCGTTGATGAATTACGAGGAACTCCGGCAGATCGACCTTCTCAGAAGGTTGCTTGATGTTTTGGAAGACGAGAACTTGCTGAAAAAGGTCTTCTCAAATCATCAAAGCAATGTAGACGACGTAAAAATCCTGATAGGGGGGGAAATAGGGATCGACGATTTGCGAGAGTTGGTGATGCTGTTTATCGAGGTACCGTTTGTGGCCGGACGCAAGGGCACTGTAGGTGTGGTAGGCCCCAGACGACTGGATTACGCTACGGTGATCCCTTCGTTGCGTGCAGTGCGTGAATCGTTGGATGAGTGTACGAGGCATTGGCAATAAATTATCAAACTCAAGAAGAAATGGCGAAAAATACGAATGATAAGACTACAAAAGGGCGAAGCGCGAAAGGTGAATCACAGATAAGTGGTCTGCAAAGCGGTAAGTCACAACCGACGCGTGACGAAATGCAACGACGAATCTCCAAACTGGAGGAAGAGATCAAGTCGTTGGCGTTGACGATTGACGAAGTCGAGGACGAAAAGCAGGCCATACGTGAGCAGTTGCTCAAAGCGTTGGCAGATTATGACAACTTGAGTAAGAGTATCGACACACGTATCGATATGAGGTTGCAACAATTGCGTGTGGATCTGGGCAAGGATGTGATCAATGTTATGGATGACGTGCGAATGGCTGAAAATGTATTGCAAAATATAGAGCTAACATCCGCCGGACGAGCGTGGGCGGAAGGCGTAGTGGCTACGTTGAAAAAACTGGGTGACGCTTTGGCAAAATTAGGGTTGGAAGTGATACCGGTGAAGAAGGGAGATAAGTTCGATGCAAGTATGCATGAAGCGATAGGTGTGGTCAACGAGGGTGCCGATAACACAATTCACGAAATAATACAGCAGGGCTACAAGAGTAACGACAATATAGTTCGCCCGGCAAAGGTTTTGGTAAATAAAGCAAACAAGTAAATATATAAAATTAACTAAATTAATACATAAACAAAACAATGGGAAAAACAATAGGTATAGATCTGGGTACAACCAACTCGGTCATGGCGTATATGACCGGAGGTAAACCCGAAGTGATTGCGAATATAGAAGGGTCGCGATTGACGCCTTCGGTGGTGGCTGTAGATGACAAAGGGCAGATCTTGGTGGGGGCTGCGGCTCGAAACCAGGCTATCACAAACCCCGAAAATACGATTTATTCGATCAAAAGGTTGATAGGACGCAAGTGGACTGACAAAGAAGTTCAAAAAGATAAGAAACTATTGCCTTTTGAGATGCGCAAATCAAAGAGCGGTGGTGTAGAAGTGAAGATGGGTGATAAATGGTATACACCTCAAGAAATTTCAGCCTAAGTGTTGGCGAAACTGAAGAAAGATGCGGAAAGTTTCTTGGGAGAGGAAGTGACGGATGCGGTCATCACGGTACCCGCTTACTTTGACGACGCGCAACGCAAAGCCACCAAAGATGCGGGTAAGA
>JALWDW010000031.1 GCA_027036675.1 Candidatus Dojkabacteria bacterium | reverse complement strand
CCTCTTTGTTAACTACAACCCATCTAATATTTTTCGAGCGGGGACGAGACGCAACCAAAGTCACTTCGTCACCTACGTTATAATCATCCTTCGCTGACGCCAAATAATATTTTCTTGTATCCACAACCTTTTTGTACACAGGATGCGTCCGCCTGGAAACAACCTTGACTTTCACGGCTCCCTGCATCTTATTGCTCACAACAATTGCTTTTATAGTTTTTTTCTTCTTCAAGTCCTTCATGCTAACGTTGGCGATTCTATCAATTATTTAGCGTATATTCAATACATTAATTAAATTCCGGCGCTTTGACAAACCTTGTCTTGACGGACAACTTATGTCCGGCCAAACGCATAGCTTCTCTGGCACTGGCTTCATCTACACCCCCCATTTCAAAAAGTACCGTACCCGGCTTAACCACCGCGACATATCCGACCACAGCTCCTTTACCCTTACCGAGCTTCGAGTTTACGGGCTTATTCGTAATCGGCTTATGAGGAAATATCTTAATCCACACTTTTCCTTTCCGCTTGACAGAACCTACGATAGCTTTACGAGCGGCTTCTATCTCGCGAGCAGAGACCCAACCCCTTGTAAGCGCTTTGATCCCATACTCACCAAACGAGACCTTGTTGTTCGCCATAGCGACACCACCCATTTTCCCGCGAAATTGCTTCCTAAATTTTGTTTTCCTTGGCTCCAACATATCTATTTGTTGTCTTCAGATTTATATACCCAAACTTTGATACCGAACTTACCCAAATTTACCGTATTGGCGTCACGTGCACAGAAATCAATATCAGCCCTCAGAGTGTGCAACGGTACAGGCCCCTGACTGTGCTTGATCACCCTTGCTTGTTGCGCACCGTTGATTCGACCGGAAACCCATATCCTGACACCTTTCGCCCCAGCTTGTATAGCCTTTTGGATATAACTCAACGCCAAAAGCTTCGGTGGCATTCTCCTCTGCAGGCCTCCCGCAATCTCACCTGCAATGATTGATGCGGACAAGTCTGGTTTCTTGACTTCCACAACCTTAAACTGTACGTCAGGTACAGACTTGAATATACGCTTCACTTTTTTCTCCAATTGCTCAATACCTTGACCGCCCCGCCCGATAGCTACACCAGGTTTGGCCACGACAGCATCTACTTCTACCTTCCTCTCGGATCGTCGAATCAAGACATCATCCAAGCCCGCATGAGACAACGAATCCTCGACGAGCTTAACCACAGCCAAGTCCTCACGCAGCTGATCTGTATACTGTTGCCCCAAAGCAAACCACTTGGACTTCCAGTCCTTGGACAACATCAACCTCATTGCGTTTGCGTCTATCTTGTGTGACATACTATTTTTCTTCCACCAGTAAATTAATTTGCGATGTCCTTTTGAAGATTCTACGCCATCGCCCTCTCGACACAAATCGCCCGCGCTTCGCCGTACGACCCTCTCCTATCATCAATCTCGCCACTCGCACTTTGCCTGGCGTCAATCCATACAACTTATCCATATTGGCCGCCGCGGACTTAAGTGATTTCAACAATAGCTTCGCTCCCTTCTTGTTGACAAAAGTCAAGATCTCCATGGCTTCGGATAAATCCTTTCCTCTGACAAGGTCGGCAACCAGACGCAACTTTTGTGCGCTGATCTGTAATTTTTTCGTTTTAACTTGCGTAATCTTCTTCATCATTCAAACCTTCCTGAGCTACCATATACTTTGGCCAATTTACCCTTTTTGGCATGACCTCTAAATTTCCTGGTCAATACAAATTCACCCAATCTATGTCCAACCATCGATTCAAGCACCAATACATTTTCATGCTTACGACCGTTGTGTACCGCAAACGTAAGCCCGATCATCGACGGAGTAATCACTGACGCTCTACTCCACGTTTTAATCGGCTTCCTATCACCAGAAGCAACCGCCTTCTCTACTTTCTTGAGAAGTTTCGGATCTGTGTACGGTCCTTTTTTCAGTGATCTAGACATCTCGGTTTATTATTTCAATTAATTATTTTTGCTCCTCTTGGTCACACGCCTCTTGATTCGATACCTATCCGTTCGCTTATTCTTCCTGGTTCGACGACCGATAAGGTTGCCCCAAACATCCTGCGCAGGACCACCTATGACACCCTTCCCTTCACCACCACCGTGCGGGTGAGCGGCGGGGTACATCGCCATACCTCGAACTTCCGGCCTCTGCCCCAATCTTCTCGCCCTACCGGCCTTGCCAAGCTTTACATTCATATGATCTTCGTTTCCAACCTGACCTATGGTACACATTGCATCTTTGTGAACCAAGCGTATCTCGCCCGAATCCATCTTCACTTGCACGTACTTACCTGTTGCATCTATACCTTGCACTATCACACCGGATCCGGCACTTCTTGCATACACGGCACCGTTACCCGGTTTACCTTCGATACAATGAACCACCGTACCCGACGGGACGTTCACAATCCTCATCGCATTACCGACTACCGGGTCAACCTGTTCTCCTGACACCACAGTCATACCAACTTCCAAAGATCTGGGCGCTATTATATACCTTTTTTCTCCATCTGCATACTGCAAAAGAGCCAAGTGCGCACTCCTATTCGGATCAAAATGAAGTGAAGCAACGACCGCAGGTACGCCAAACTTATCCCTCTTAAAATCTATGATACGAGATTTCCTTTTTTGAGCCCCACCTCGATGTCTCACAGTGATCCGACCAGAGTTGTTGCGACCGGAAACCTTCTTTTTCACTTTGAGCAAGCGCCTCGGACCAGAACCTTTCTGCAAATGAGAACGATCGGCAAGTCGCGTATGCCTCATACTCGGTGTTGTTGCTTTAAATCTTCTTACAGCCATGATTCTATTCGTATATTCCTTTTATTTCTTGATTAGCCTTCAATTTCACATATGCGTATTTCTTGTCGGATCGCCTATACGTCTTATATGTTTTGTAATCCCTTTTCATTTTACCCGGTTTCGTCAACACCCTTACCGAGTCAACCTCAACTTTGTATTTCTCCGCAATCCTCTTACC
>JALWDW010000030.1 GCA_027036675.1 Candidatus Dojkabacteria bacterium | reverse complement strand
CTTTCGCCAATTCCACCAAATCTTGCCCAAAAGTTTCCAAAGCGCTATCCGCACTGGACTCGGCCGCGATGTCTCCCGTCGGCGGTTTCGCCAACGTTCCCAACGGATATTTCGCCACTTCCGCCAACGCCTTGGTGTACGTTTCCTTGGTCAATCCCAGTTTCCCAAGCTTTCGTGATTCATCGGCGCCCAGTTTATCGAATATCGCCAATAGCAGATGTTCCGTCCCGACGTACACATGCGACGCTTTTATGGCATATTGATAGGCCATATATATACTCTCCTCCGCTGCCGGCGAGAGTTTGTCCAATTCCAAAGTCCCGCCTTGCCTGGTAAATCGAATATGACGTCCCCCTTGAGGTATAAACACGGACAAGATTTCGTCGATATTCAATTGCATGGCTTGCAGTACTCGCCTTGCCAAACCGGACGGATTTGACAATACGCCGAGCGCGAGATGCCGGACGGTCATTTGCGGTGATTTTTCCGATTTGGACAGTCGTACCGCGTACGCGATACTAAACATCGCATTTGTCGACAACCGCCTCAGCACATGCAGATTGTCGCTGTTTGTATTACCGATCTTTGTCATTGCGGATTTTCGAAAAATACTGCCTCATCTACTCGGCGATGGCCTCTTCCACGGCTTTGTCAACTTTTTCCGCGATATCTTCCATCTTCGCGGAGGTATCTTCCGCCGATTCGGCCTGGTACCTGCTGACTCGTGAGGTGTTGTTCAATTTCAGGCTCAATCCGAGGTGTCTTTCCGTCGAAGATATCGACAAAATTTTCACTTTGACGGTTTGCCCGTCTTGCACGATGTCTCGCGGATCACGTACTAATTTGTCGGACATTTCGGAGATATGCACCAACCCGTTCAGTCCGGTGTCGATCCTGACGAATGCGCCGAAATCGACTACCTTCTGGACCTGTCCTTCCACGATATCGCCAACTTTGTATTTGGAGACTACTTCGGACCACGGATCTCGTTGCAACCGTTTGATACTGTAAGCAACCCTCTTCCCGCCGTCAGAGATGCCGATCACCATAACTTTCACTTCATCCCCGACAGAGTACAGGGCATGTATATCGTCCACCTTGTCCCATGACAATTCCGACAGATGCACCAGTCCTTCCAATCCTTGTGCATTGACGAATACACCAAACGGCGTGACTCCACTGACTCGGCCTTCCAACACATCTCCTTCTTTGATTTTGTGCAACGTAGCTTCGCGTCTTTCCAAGTCCCTCGCCTGTGTGACCATTTTCTCAGACAGGATAATTTTGTTTCGTTCCCTATCCAATTCCATGACTCGAGCTTTGATTTTCTCTCCCACCAATTCGGTCAATTTTTTCTGCACCGTATTGCCGGTACCGGCTGTTTTGCTACCGTCATATATGCGGTTTGCATCAAGGTGCGATGTCGGGATGAATCCACGTATATGGTCGCCCAGTCCTACTATGAGACCCCCGTTATTGGCTTCTTGAACTACGGCTTCTATGATATCGTTGTTTTTCAGAGCTTCTTCAAGTTCCAACCATACTCCGTATTGTTGCGTGCGTCTGATTGACAGGACCAATTGTCCTTGTTCATCTTCGGGTTTGACCACATATACTAGGATTTCGCTTCCGGGGCGCAGTTGTTCTATATCCACATTGTCGGCGCGCATTTCTTTGCCTGCCACGACGCCTTCGGATTTGTATCCGACGTCGACGATGATCGACCCCGGGCGTACATCCACCACGGTTCCTTTGACGATATCCCCCCTGGACAATTGCTTGAGGGGCTTTTTCTTAGATTGAATGAATTTATCAAATTCTTGGTACAGTTTTTGATCGGTATCCGATCCTTGTTGTGTTTTCTGTTTACTCATAGGGAATAAATGACCTGCTTCTCACGACGAAATGATGAGGGAGGGTCCGAAAACTAAAATTATTTATTCGTCGTGGGGATTATACCATATATTTTTGGTTTCAGGATCCGAAACCTACGGATCCGTCATCGTTGGTCCCACGGGGTCCCGTCGCATCTACTTCCTCTTCGTTAGCTTTTCTTTTTTGGTGTTCGGCGAATACGGCGTCGACGTATTTTTGCCATAGCATGAGTTCCAACCTCCTTTTGATCTCAAGAAATTTCTCTTTATCTCTTTCCAACACATCGTGATATGTTGTCGTACCCGTATCGGACTCGCCTGATGGAGCAACAATCAAAACTTGACCATTGTCAGCTTCAACCAAAACTCTACCCAAAGCCAGTTTCATCAAAACAACCGCCTGCGTTCTGGGCATCGCAGTACACACTCTTTGCATAAGCTCAATGCCAGCCTCCAACCTATCGGCTTCGGTAATACGCTCAGAATCCATCACGTCTTTGAGCCCTGGTAATATTCCATTACCAGCCTGGGGGGGGACAAACGCACCACGCAAGGTTCTTCCGGCACTCTCTATCACCCAAGCAGGATACGGTGGTCGGGATTCTGCTTGGGTAGCAGTTGGTTCAAAAAATTCCCACAGCTTAACATCAGTATAACCACTTTTCCTCATAACAAGGCTTATAAGTGCCAATCGTTCCGACCAAGTCATTACGTAGTGTCTTATCGCTGGGAATTGTTCTATTACAGCATCCTGCTCCTGGTACGTCGACATGGCGATCTTGACCAAATTCAATCCAACTGTAGGAGGTAACTGTGCGCTACACCTAGATAGTAGCTCGAAGGTCTTTGGGAGTTTACAGAGATTTTTTGCACGCGTCAACGAACTAGCTTCCTCCACACTGTTTTCTCCTACTTCGTCCCCCATCTTCTCTCACTACTCAACTTAACTCCCGGGCAGTGGCAACGACCTGTAGTCGGTTGTTGTTATAGGATTGTAACACACCCCCCACCCCATGTCATTTTTCCCCGATGCGGTAAACCCCCTCGCCCACTACGGCCAGCAGGAGGACGGTCGGCAACCAAACCCAACCCGCAACCCCAAAATGCGTAAACCGCCCCAACAACCACCCGACGAAAATTTCCACAAACACCATCATCACGCCGAGCAAAATCACGCAGACCTTCCACGATCCGTCGTCGGCAATCGCGCCGGAGCAAATCCCCCCCAACCTCCACCAAGATCCCGAACGAGGATTCCTCTTGCGACCGACCCTCACTTTGTCGTAATACCTGACCGTCATATCAAAATATATGACGAATACAAACAAAGTGAAAATAAACGACAAAGCGTTGATACTTTCAAAAGTGGTCGCATCTGTGCGAAAACTGATCAACGGTAATACACTATGCCACCACGCCACACCCCAAGATTCAGCGAAATAGTATGATAAAGCAAACACGGAGAATAAACGCAACAATACTATAAGTACCGACATATATAGGATCGATTGAGTAATTTTTTCGATCACATATTCATTTACGTTTCTCTTGCTCAACATAGCGACAATACTCAGCTTAAATTGCCATCAGTACTGCAAAGATACGATCTCAGTGTACCACAATATCAAAATCTCTAGTAAGCAACGGACCGTTGGCATTTGTAACTCTGGTATCGAAGCGCAACCGTACATCGGCGGTATTTGCATTGAGTCGAGCAAAATCCATATAAAGCGACAAATGGTGCGAAGCGTCGTTTGTCGAGCTCGAACTTGCGGACACCTCGGGAGGTACATTTGGAAACGGTGGCATATCAAATTGCGGGTTAATGATATACCCATTGTGCTCCAAAAGCGATAAATCGAGTTTGTTAAATACCGTATCCGAGTTGTTATGCCCTTCGTACACTAAATGTGAAGACGAAGATTGCAAGCCGGTATTGGACGTCCGCACTTTGAGGATGCGTTTTGTTTTAATGAAAATATCGGCATCGTCGGTAAACGATATTGTCGGTATGGTAGAGCTCATCACATCTTCCAACGGTGCCGGGATTACATAATTCACAGTCAAATTCAACAACTTCGGTGTGTACGCCTCGTCCCCCGTACGTATATGCACTCGCAATTTTAGGCATGCATGATCATCAGCTCCCATATCCGGATAACCGTATTTTGTATTTTGCAAATATGTCACATACGGTATCGTATCGTCGGTGCTACTCGAGGATGTATGCGATATCAAGTCATGCCAAGCGGAATATGTCGCCGTAGCGCAAGATGGTGAAGGATCCGCCCAAGCATATGCGATGTCTAATTGCTCAACAAAATTTTCACCACTTCTGTTATTTAAAATTTCTTCCCATTCAATACTATCCCAAGATATATCAGATGCGTACGATGACCCACTCATATCTACTATTGCATCCATGTATGCTACAGGATCACTCGCAGTAGAAGCAGAATCAAAACCCGATTCGAAATACAAACCTTCTTCATCTACAGTGTCTGCATCTTCCACAATAATATTGGGATCGTATTGACGTACTTGAGGCCACGTCAACCACGATGTCTCATCAGTAATAGAACTATTAATATGCCTTTCAAAATACGCATATACCGGTTCGTCACATTCCATACTATACCCTTCTGCAAAGAATGCCCCATCCGAAGTATCACTACCACCAATATGTATCCTATTCGGATAAGGTAAACTTAATGCCCCACCAGTTTGCGGTGGTACATTATTCATTGTCCCAGGTCCGGTGACTACTTCCGATCCCGTCTCATCATAGACATGACATGTCACATTTGGATCTTTAGTCGCAATCGCGAAATATTGTGCAGGCGATGACAATATGTACGATTTACTGAATTCTTTTTGAGAAACAAACGTTGCCGTCTCTCCTCCATCAGCATCAGCATACGAACTAGCACCTATCGGTGCATCAGACACAATATGATACGCATACGCAGTCCCTTGCGAACCAGAACCCGATTCCGACCAAACGTAATTATTTGAAGAATTCAATACAACACTGCTATCAGTCCCGTCGCTCCTATAAACATGAACATTAGCATCAGCCGTAGATGCTAACCTCACACTCCCCGACCCTATACCATATAATTCATACATACCTGAATCTTCTTCGAACCCAAGACGTGTTGGATACAAAATCTTAGAATCATAGGTATCATTCCTATGAAATATCAATACATCGACATCAGATACAATCCGTACTGCATGGCCATTGGTAATATCTTGATTGATAAATAATGCTTGATTATTAGGTACTGTAGCTGTAGTCAATGTTGTCCACCCTCCACTACCACCTTCTTGTATTTGCACCGTCGCTGTTCCCATAGGAGCATACACACTGAAAACATCATGATTACGCCCGACATTAATCACAAATTCCCGACCGGCATAACTTATAGGTAACGCAGTATCAGTAGTATCATCAGTCATAGTTGCCTGTAATGGACCTAGTACGTCAAAGAAATCTATGGCTTTCAATACCTCCCCAAAAGGTACGGTAATAATTTCACCCTGAGACATAGTCACTGTCGTTGTACCATCATTGACATCATTGTTATCGTCGAAAGAGATTATTGACAATTGAGCATTCACATCACGCTCATCCACTACATAATAATTTGGATGCATACTCCGCGTGTTGAATATAGCAAAATGATTTCCTGTTGTTGTCATAGAAGTTGTTGGTCCAGTAATCCATTTTTGCTGTAAATAGTCTTCGATTTGGTCAACTTCTTTTGGTTCCAAATAATGATCAAAAATAATAACTTCACCGATGCTGACAGACTGAGGATATTTACCATCTTCACCTGACCCGAGATAATAAGGTTGAAATTTACCTTCAAACTTCTCAGCCTTTTCATCTTTATCAAGTATATTTCCATCGCGTACAATCATTCTAAGTGGGTCTTTCGCATGTGATTCAAAACGCATCACATGAAAATCAGTCGTATCCCCTTTGTATTCTGTAGTCAACCACGAACCTGATGGTGCTTCACCAGTACTTAACCACGCTTCCTTATCCCATGGAGTTCGAATCTCATATATATTGCTACTTAATGTTTCATGAATCAAAACACCTGATTCAGATATATCATTATTTAAAAACAATACAAACGCATACGTATCTTCATGCGTCTTATCTTCCCAGATACCGTCTTTATCAGATAAATAATCTTTTTCAAATAAAAGTGCATCTCGCGTGCCATACGGTGTTAGACGAGGTTGTAAAGTTTCATCATCTTGAAATGTATCATTGTGATGTGGAGATTTGTCTCCCCACATCATCACAAGGTTTGTAGCACTATCAACTTTGAGAACTTCGTTATCTGCACCGTCAAGCCATTGCAAAGGTTCATATTTCTTAACATCAATTCCAGGATTGTAGTATACGTAAACAGTTGTATTTCCATTAGCAGGTATGCTTGGTACCTGAATCCATAATTCACCAAACTTCTCCACGGAGTTGAAATGTTCTAGGCTGTATATTATATTATCAGACCCATCACCCAACGCTCCGGCGACCCTAATATCGCCACCATCATCTTGTGTTTTCCCGAAAATCTCAGACATATCTGACCCCATATGCAATAGGATTTGATAATCCTCCAAAGATTGCGATGTCTGATTTGTCACCGTCACGGGGATTCTGCGGATCCATGTATCTGACCCATTTAATGACCATGCCCCTATTTGTTCATCAGATACAGTCACTACAGGTTGTGGGGCGATAAATTGTTGATTTTGCACCTCACTCCAAGCATTATGTTCATCATCGTACGTAGCAAATTCGTAATATGCAAAAATAGGCTCATCTGCCCTAATACAAGCACCGGCCGGGATATGGACCCCGTCTGAAGTCGAACCAAAATACAATTTACCAGGATGATCGGCAGTAGCGGTCACAGCAGCGGTATCATCCGGAGATCCCACACCGCAATTGGTTCCATCTTCATAAAGGTCCACGGTTGTAGTCAGTCCCTCCGTAGTTGCAATCGCAATATACTGCATATCCTGCGGGAAAAAGTACTCATAGCCAAGATCGTCCGGTGGCAAAAATGTAGTTGCTTCCACACCGTCAGAATCAGCCAATGAATTTACACCAACCTCGTGATCGGCGACGACCCGCAAAGCATAATCAGACCCTTCACTCCCAGGTGGATTGTATGTACATTCATCACCCCGATCCATATGCAACGGACTAGTTTGCGACCCAGATGTACATGAAAACGTGCCACCATTACCACCATTACTATCGAAAATATTAATCGTAGTACCATCTTCCAATGCAGCGATTTCTATATTGCCAGAACCTACACCATACCATTCTGTATCTGCTGGATGCATGACAAATGAATCGCTGCCACTACTACTATGGTGTGTCACCAATATCGGACAATCCTCCCCAACCTCTTCTATGATAATCGTAGAGTCATTTGGTAGCCCCCTAGCATTTGAGTTGTCTGTTCGTATATTCACTGCGGTACCTGTAGCGACAGTAAACGGCGAATATGTACCGGTATTCTGATCACGGATATTATTTCCCACCTCGTTCTCCATATGGACACTTGCATCGCACCAAGGTGACATAATAGAAAAAATGTTATTCCCGCGATCCATACGATATACGAACCTCGTGCCGGCAAACGATACAGGTACCAGATTGTCCGTCCCATTGTCATCATATCCACCGTTGATCGGAGACGAAGTCGAAATAGACGTCGTCTGCGTCAACGGCGCAAGCGGAGGTGGATAATTATCAGTTTCATATTTATCCAAGACATCATCATACGTCCCTATCGTTATATGATTATTATCAGAGTAACTGGCGAACTTCGTTATAGAACCTTCTGCGGTGTCGGCTACGATATGGTAGATCTTCTTTGGAGTGGAATATGTGAACACAGATTCTCTAGACGACATCGGATTGGCATTCGGATTGCCATAATACATACATACTTTTGACGTCGTCCCTGCCGCAATATGAGGTAATTTCAGCCAAATGCGAGTAGATGTTTCGTTCATATCGTCCGCTATGAAATACGGTAGCTTATCACCATTTTCATCGATAAATCGAATGTCGGCGCCATCCGACCGCATCTTGCCCGCGGCTACCGGACTGGCCGTGTCCACGTCCAGATACACTTGATACTCGTCAAGATCGGTGGAACCCGCGGTAAGATCCACGTCGAAGCATTTTCTATACTTCCAATCATACCTGTTATTGGCGTTGATCTTCACACATTGTAATTGTGGAGATATCGCAGAATTATCCGTTTCCAAAGTAGCTTCAAACTGAAAATATTGATTTGAAGAAACATTGTCCAAAGACATATTAGGTGGAAATTCAGATACATTTGTTTGCTCGGTAAAGTACGTAGAAGCAGTACCATCAGGACCGGTGAAATTTTCTGTCGAGCACGTATCATCCGCACAACTACGAACCTGTAACTTAAGACGGTTTGCCCCACGACGATACATTTCATATACTTCGGAAGCCGACAAAGCTTTATGCATAATAAAAGCTTCATCAATTTGACCGTCAAAATTCAAAGACGTACCCCTAGCATAAAAATCACCCAATATAATGTCATTTTTCAACACCCCGTGATAATTTGATTGCGTCAATGTTACTGTATCTACATCACTTTGTAATTCCCCATTTACATATAAACGCATTTGAGATCCGTCATAGACACATACAGCGTGATACCATTTATCAGTATCAGGCATAAAATCTGAATTTGTATACACACCGCTACCACAAGCAATACGTTGTACAGTACCAACCTGTAAATTATATCCACCACCACCATAAGAAGGCCAAGTGTACATTCGGGTTAACAAACCAGCCCAGTTTCGAAAGCTATCCGCTTTAAACCAAACACCATAACTAATCACATCGGTATAAGCATTTGGATTTTCACTATCATCTATTACCACTTCGCTACGTGCATCACCACTAAAATCTAATGCTGTGTTTATTCTACCCTCAGCTCCGTACACTGTAGGATTACTCGGGGTACCATGCACATAATCAACATACCCTACAAAACCGTTACCACTACTATCATAAACTTGTCCACTAGTCTCATCCAGATGCATCAAAAGTGTCGCCTCGCGCATATCAACTCCGTCGCTGGGGTACGCCCTGTCTTGTCCTCTCGCGTCCAACAAAGGCTTGTACGTAGGATGCAACGTCTTCCAAGCCAGGTTTTCCCAATCGATCACCGTACCAGCGTCAAATATCGCCGAGGTATATGTACCGACACCGTTTGTCAATCCGGCGGTGTTCAGCTCCAAGGCGTTTGAAGCCGTATCCCAATAAGTATCCGAATATGTACCAGCATCAAAAGAACCTTGGTCGCATACATTGTATACGTCGTCATCCCACCAATCACCATTTGCCATATCCGGAGCATTGTCACCGTAATGATTTAATCCTAAGTACTCCGTCCCGCTTAGCACAGACAAAAGATCCGGCGTGCCGGTAACAAATTGTCCTGTGCTGTAGGTCTGAGCGTCAAAATCCGCCATGCCAGTCAATGAGTACGGAGTCGGATCTTCATATTTCAGGTATGTATAACCGGTCTGCACGGTCGTCGAAGATTGCGCATAGTTCTCCACTCTGATCCGTGCATACAACGCGGTAGAAAATACTGCACCCAATAGGAATATCTGCAATACCAAAGTGGCGTTTCTCAATACACTTGAGGTGCCGATTCGCCGCAGCACCGCACCGATCGGTACGATGCCCTGACGGACCGCGTTTACCAATCCCACAGCGGGCCCTCGATATTTACCGATTTGTAAAGAGTTTATTTTGATACGCTTAGGCATACTACGGGCTGTCGGTTATTTGTAAATAATCTGTTTGATCGACGTCAGTACCTTGTCTTAGTACTGAGTTTTGGTCTTCTTGGCTACCTATTTCTTCCGATAAACACAATCGGCTGCATGTAGCTTCATCCAGATCACCTTGCGTCCACACTACTTCGTCTCCGCGCATTTTGAAACGAATTTCCTCCGTGCCGAAATCCACATCGTACACTATCCCCTTCTCCATCAATTCGCCAAACGGCACCGAAGAGAGTTCGTCCGGATCGTCGGTCGATACATCTATGTAATAAGTGGCGTGAAACGCAGGTACCGAGGTACAGCTATTGCGTGAAACGTATTGTGAGCAGTACGTTTCACGCAACAATCGTCCTACCAAGGCCCTCGTATATTCTTCGTCCGGTATTATCACGTTTACCGCCTGTGCGCCAGACCACGATCCACTTGTATCTTGTTTGGTCGCTCCACCAGCGCTTGCCGGATTGATCATACATGTTTGAAGCACGACGGTATCTTTGTCGATATCCCACGACTGTGTCTTGCGCTCAGACCCGTAAGTTAATGCTCCTACAAATATGATCGCCACACTCAACCATAAAATTACAAGTACCCCAGACAGTGTATAACTCGATGCGGAGTTCCTTTTTCGCACACTTCTTCTATGTGGTTTTGCTCTTGCACCCCGTCGCATATATTCTTTTCCGTTTCAGTTTACTAAAGGATCTAGATTCTTCACACCATCACCAGCCCCCCTACCAATTGGTGTTACGATTACTCTACATATCTATAGCATGCCCCCCACTCACGTACCATCCTCATACAATTTGTTAAGAAACGGTGTTGTGAGTGAGGGATCAACATCATATATCCTCGTCAAGTTGAGCGAAGATCATGATCCTTATAGCCGCTAGTGAGGCGATGTGGCAACGGTCATGCGAAATGTACCTGTTTCGGTATCTACCATATCCGCACCGCAATCTACGACCAAAGCCAACTGTCTTTGTTGTGACGCCGGTATGGTGAATGGTCCTGTTGTAGCTTGTACGACAGATAAAGCACCGTTTACGACTTCAAGCTGGATTGTTCCGTTTGGGGCGGCTGAGTTATACCATTGCGTCAACGACCCATAAAGGCTTGGATTCGGCATTTCTGTGACGGCTCCACCTGTACTGTCGATCGAAGAGGTGAAAAGCCAAATATCGGCATTACCAGCAGTAAATGTGTCAGTTACTGCTGCATTACCGGCAAGATCAGGTTCTACCGTCAGTGTGACGTCCCAGTCTTCCGACGTAGTGTTTGTCAGTTGGATCACATCGGTATAGTAAGTACGATCACCTTGGAAACACGAAAATGTAATTTCTTCATGCGAGAGATTAGTGTCGTGCGTCCCTGGCGTACTCAAACCGCTATCATTGTTCGATATGGTTTGTCCAAGATTCACCCGGATATATCCCGTGGTATCGTCATTGTCACCATCGTAGTTGGCGTCAGCACCTTGTTGTTTTATGATCGGTGGATCTTCCACGACCACTGTCGATTGGGTGAAATTTTGCACAAGTATCGCAGCCGCGACCGGAGTCGCAAATATCATCAGCAGTGCTAATGCTATGAGCAACGTACTTTTGCGTGAACGTTTAGCTTTCATAGGCAGATTAAATTAAATTATTTAAATAAATCGTATAAGGCATGCGAAGTTCCACATATCTTATAAATATCAATATACAGAGCTATGTTTACTTTGTCAATAAACATGCGATAAATAATTAGGGCTATAGTGCGGTAAATACATCCTATATGTTGGAAGAATTTGTTCATGGCATCTACCCGCCTGTCTATCCACGTAATATCGCGACCCGGATAAGGTGCTGTGATTTAGCTCTCCAAGCGACTATCCTAACAACCAAGCGGCCGTGAAACCTTGCTCATTCGAAGATGCCGTTTGAAGAACCTTGTGAGTACAGGGAAAATCTATCTTGCGAACATAATGATTGTACAAACACCAAGGAAAAGGCTGTGCGGTGGGTGAAGTTGGGGCTCCGCCCATTACGTTCCAATTCCGATCGCAATAAGTCGGGGATGAACCCCAGGCTTAAACCCCAGACTTGACATGGAAGCCCTATCATCATGGGATTAGTACCTAAGAAAATTTTACACTTAATATTATTTTAATCGAAAATTAATGGTCAACTTATACTGATACATAAGTATTTGTAGATGGCCGTCGCTCTGGACGGCGCATTCCGGCACTTCTACAGATACTGCGCAACCATATAGCTTTTGGACATTTTACAAGTATACCGAGCTGTGAGCCGTACCGCAAAACCAGGTCTATCTCACACGTGGAGTCAAAGACCAGGGTTGAACTTCAACATTAAGTTGTATCCGGTTTGTCAAAGCCTACAAAGTCGGGAAAACATCATATTGCTATGCCGGATGTTGAAATTCATAGGTGCGATAAGTATAGAGTGCAACTCCGGCGTACAATATGATATAATAGACTGTTATGGGTGAGCATGGAGAACAAGTATCTGAAATTCCGTCCTGGTGGGAAACATCTCCTCAAACACCCTTTGATACGGTTGCAATTCCTGCCCCTAAAGGACAGTTACGTGTGCGCCTACATGGAGGGTATTTAGACGAATATTCCCCACTACGTCATCGCAATACAGGGTTGTATGCATCCAGAGTTCGATTACAAGACACATTCTCCACCAGATTCAAGCTAAACGCTTCTCACCCAATGAGACCCGTGGGTCCTCACCCAGATAATCCACAGCATTGCCCCACAAAAAGGCTCAAAAGACGGAGGAGTATTGATCCTGGAACGTGACGATCCATACACAGGAGTAGTGGAAAGACGCGTGATCCACCCGACAGCAGATAGATTAACTATACAGGGTGCATTTTATGACAAAACAGAAGGTAATCATACTATGGATGCCATCCCTCCACTTGGTATCCTTCACATCCCCAGCTTCGGTGAACATTTTTATTTCAAAGCCGACCCCTATGCTTTGGACGCACTCGAAATGTGTTCAAATCCGGAATGTGTTCAACACCAATTTACAGTTGCTAAAAATGACGACCGCGAACCGTTAATTCAAGGGCCTCTAAAAGACTTAACTGACTTCATTCTCAAAGGCATACCAATCTGGACACAAGCACCTGCCGATGGCAGACTGGCATTCCGTGTCCCCAAACAAGGTGGTGGTACTTACGGCATTGCCATAACGGGACAAATATTCACTTATTCATATGAAATCGATGAAGAAGGAAAACGGCAAAGAAGCGAGATACCGCTAAACACTCTTATGGATCTGATCATATGGCATAGACGAGGGACCCCTTCTGTGTGTCTCGAACCTGCATGGGGATTATCTAAAAGGTTAGATGTTACGTTAGGTAGATTGCCCGCTTACACACGAGATCTTATCAAAGAGCATGGTCTCTCCTACAAGGTACATGTGGCGTTTTCAGACTGATAAACTCGACTCACTGCGTCGTCATATGATCGAGGAAAGTGAACAATTTCTGATTTATTTCACTGAAATCATGACTCCGTAGAGTTTCGCTGTCTTCCACGTATGGCAATTCGCCGTACTCCTCCAGTTCGTGAGTGCTGTTACGGATCATACCGTCTATAGTTTGAGGTGTGAATTCAAAGTGACATTGAAAACCATACACCTTAGGCGAGTACTTCACGATCTGCCTCGGGCAACCTCTGCTATAAGCCAAAACTTCTGCATCTTCGGTCAACCCGGGCATATCGCCATGCCAATGCCCTACTTCGAAAGATGGCGGGAATTGCTTAAAAACAGGATCGTCCTGAGCCTTTTCTGTCAAATACACTTCGAAAACTCCGATTTCTCGGTTTGGGCTGTGCTCATACCGCACACCCATCGCCTCGCCGATAAGTTGAGCACCTAAACATACTCCCAACACAAGTTTCCCGGCATCTATGCTTTTCTTGATCAACCTAATCTCCGCCTTCGCATCAAAATGTGGACATTCTTGTACGGTGGTGTCAGGTGATTGTGGCCCACCCATGACGATCAAGTAGTCAAAACCATCCACTTCTTGCGGTAATTCATCCCCTTCGTATACCCGTATATAGTTTACGACATGCCTCCTACTTTCTGCCCAATCCACGATCGCGCCTGGCGCTTCAAAACTTTCATGCATAAGTATTTGTAACTTCATATTTAATGAAATATTAATTTGAATAACACCATTTTGTCGATTGAAATGCGATACAAAGACTCATTTCACTACCAATTCCGCATATCCCGTTTGAGTATCCATTTCCCGCGAGAAGCGTACATTCTCCAGGTCAGCAATTATGATCTCCGCTGTCACGGATACTATACATCCATCTTTCAGATGGCCACCTGTACACTCCCCGTTTTCATCCGCCAATGCGATATGCAAATGCACTCCGTCTTGGGATAATGTGCCCACCAAAGATACGATCTCAAAGTCCTTTTCATATGTCCTGATGGTCATGGTGGGATCTGCCATCCGTACGACCGCTCTGGACAAAGCTCCGACGCAAGTCAAGATTGCACCGGCTTGAATATCATGTTTACGTGTAAACTCGATCAATTCTTTCTTTAGGTCTTGTCCCCGGTGTAGGCGGAATGCGTACGTTTTCATGCTTCATTATACACGAAAACACGATACTTAAATATATACACACGTGCAGGCTCAGAAGCCACAAATATTCTCTACTTCTCAAAAACCCCAATAATATGTACTTTCGTAAATCGCAAAGGTGCCCAGTCGGTTAATTTTTCCCACAATGAGGCCAGTCTAAACAATGCGTTGTTAAAGCTTACATACGAGGGATCGCCGTTGCGAACGATCCGATCTTCCTTGAACCCGATCGAACCTAGTATTTTACTCATTTTGCGAACGGAATTGATCTTGTATTGCTTCGGATATGTATCGTTTTCTTGGCGACCATAGAGCCTGCGTGTGAAAAATTCATGAAATCGTTCCGGTATGAGTCGTATAATCCATACGTTATAGTTCCACACATTTGGAGTGAGAAAAACGACTTTACCACCCGGCTTCAATACTCGGTATATTTCTCGGAAAGCGGCATCGGGTTGCGGCAAATGTTCCAATACCCATGCCAATACCACTACATCAAAAAAACCGTCCTCGTACGGGAGTTGTTCTACGTTGCCAACTTGTTTATGCTTGATGAATGTATTTTTTGCGATGGCTTCGGCATCCGGATCGATACCGTAGCTGTGCTCAGTCTTTGCGTGCACCGGTTGCAATAGGTTGCCATGCCCGCATCCCACATCCAAAAGTTTGGTTTGTCGCCCAACCATTGCGTCGATGATGTCTTTGTATATGAATGAGCTTTCTCGCCATTGCGGATTTTCCTGCGCAAAACGTTGTTTGTAATGTGTTGGTCGATCCATTGGGGTATTATACACTGCGCGAAGCGGGTTCAGTAAGTGCCTACATTCTGCAGATCAGCAATTATAGTAAACTCAGACTAATCTGTGTCGATATGTACCCTCAATAACCTTTTAATGGTTGCAATTAGTTCACTTCGAGCCCCTACCTGAAAAATCGTGATCTCCTGTTTGTTCAACGACTTCGATGCCAGGAATCTTGTATATTTTTTCATATGCATCTTTAACGACCTCATCATGAATCGGGCGAACAACATGTAACTCGGTACTTAGAGCCATTCGCGTGTATAACACCACTGGCTTAATGTTCTTCATTTCATCAAAAAATTCTTTGCCTACTATAGTCTTAGTGCCATCTGATCGCCTAATTATGCTACGACCACTAATATTGATTGCCGTATTTTCTCGTTTACGAAAATAGTTGATGAAACTGTTATACGGCGATAAGGGTGGTGGAGCCAACAAAATCACAGAAGTGAAATCCTGTGGATTCACTAAAGCTGCGATAATTCCGCCTAAGGAATGGGCTATTAAGTGCTTATTGGAGAAATCATATTCACTTTCAATTGCTAAAATAACTTCTGATAAAGTATTAGCCATCACTGAGTATGGGTGCACGATAGTATCTCCGTTATCCAGTACCTCATTAAACTCAAATCGAACACACAAGAAACGATCCTTCACTGCATTCTCTATATCCACAAACATTCCACGGCTATCTCGCTGTACTCCGAATCCGTGAGAAAAAAATAAAACATTACCGTTGTCAACACCTGTAATCTCAACTGTCGTCGTAAAGTCTTTATTTATTTCTAACTCATAGATCTTGCGTATCATCGTGTATCAAATTAAACCTGTATTCTTAACAAGCAAGCTATCACACCGTTGTTTCCGACTTGGAGCGGGGGACGAGATTCGAACTCGCGACCTCCTCGTTGGCAACGAGATGTTCTACCAACTGAACTACCCCCGCGATGTGCCGAGAACCAGACTTGAACTGGTGACACCCTGTTCTTCAGACAGGTGCTCTACCAACTGAGCTATCTCGGCACGTACCCATTGCGCTTAGGTAGACGAGCAATATTACCAAATACCGCCCTCTCAAGCAAGTATAAAACAAAGCCCCCGCCTTTCGGCGGGGGCTTCAATAAGTCCCGGCAACGACCTATTTTCTCATACCGTTTCCGGTAAAATATCTTCGGCGCTAGAGCATTTTACTTCTGAGTTCGGGATGGAATCAGGTAGTTCCGCTCCGCTACGGTCGCCAGGCCGATAAGACCGATCTCCCAGTCGCACCGGCCTGGCCCTATTCCCACGAATGGCAATAGAATCAGGACTTATTTGTAAAGAGCCGAGCTTACCACACGAATCACGACAGCCCGAGGGCCGAGTAACCGTGAGGCTCGCTCAAAACTGAATAGAACATGACCCGAATCCCCTCAAACAAGGGAAGAAGCATACTTAAAAAGTATTCAAAAAGCTTTTGTCCGATTAGTATCTCTCGGCTAAATATCTCGCAATACTTACACCTGAGACCTATCAACGTGGTAGTCTTCCACAGGACTTCATCAATAATTCCGAAGAATTATCGAAAGTAGATTTAATCTTGGGGTTGGCTTCGCACTTATATGCTTTCAGCGCTTATCCAACAGGAACTTAGCTACCCAGCGATGCCCTTGGCAGGACAGCTGGTGCACTAGAGGTTCCCTCCTCCCGATACTTTCGTACTAGGGACGAACTCCCTCAAATCTACAACGACTATACCGGATAGAGACCGACCTGGCTCACGACGGTCTGAACCCATCTCACGTGCCGCTTTAATGGACGAACAGTCCAACCCTTGGGAGCTTCTCCACTCCCAGGATGCGACGAGACGACATCGAGGTGTCGAACCTCCCCGTCAATATGAGCTATCGGGGGAGACTAACCTGTTATCCCCGGGGTAACTTATCTCCGTTAAGCTATGGCGTTTCCACACACAACCAAAGGGTCACTTAGACCTGCTTTCGCAACTGCTCGGGGTGTCCCCCTCACAGTAAAGCCGGCTTATGCCTATGCACTCTTCATCCGATTTCCATCCGGACTGAGCCGACCTTTGTGCTCCTGCGTTACTCTTTTGCAGGAAACCGTCCCAGTCAAACTGCCCACCACACACTGTCCTTCGACCTGATCGGAGGCCTGAAGTTAGAAACAAAACAATATAAGAGTGGTATTACACTGACGACTCCCCGATTTCTGACGAAACCGGTTCAAAGTCTCCCACTTATACTGTACAAATATTATCCTGTTTCAATGCGAAGTTGCAGTAAAGTTCCACGGGGTCTTTTTGTCCTGGTATAGTTAGGCCGCATCTTCACAGCCATTTCAATTTCACCGAGCACGTTGTTAAGACAGTAGAAAAGTCGTTACGCTTTTCGTGCAAGTCACCAATTATGTGACAAGGTATTACGCTACCTTAGGACCGTTATAGTTACAGCCGCCATTGACCAGGGCTTCAGTCGCCGGCTTCTCCCACAAGTGGGATGACCAACTTCCTTAACCTTCTGGCATTGGGCAAGCGTCAGCACCTATACTTCCTCTTACGAGTTTGCAGGCACCTGTGTTTTTGTTAAACAGTCGCTCTTCCCTATTCTCTGCGACTACAATCGATACGAGATAAAAATATCATACCGTGCAGTCCCCCTTCTCGCGAACTTACGGGGTCATTTTGCCGAGTTCCTTAACAACGCATCACTCGTACGCCTTAGTGCTTTTACACCCATCTACCGGTGTCGGTTTGCGGTACGGTTACCAATATTATTATGTATCTGCGAACAGATACGAGCTAGAAGTTTTTCCCGGAGAAATAATACGACATAAAGCATCACCCGAAGGGTCAACTTCTCATCACAACTCGCATACATCCGATGTAAACACCGGACATCGCCGATACGGATTTGCCTGTATCGACTGGCTTATTGCTTGAATCCCGATCCAATAAGGGACATGCCTTTTCATTTCCCAATCTCCATCACTAATATTGGTAGTACAGGAATATTAACCTGTTGTCCATCACCTACGCCTTTCGGCCTCAGCTTAGGACCGACTAACCCAAGGTTGACTGACATGGCCTTGGAAACCTTAGATATTCGGCGAGCAGGGTTTTCACCTGCTTTACGTTACTCATTCCAGCATTCTCACTTCTATGCGCTCCAGCGACTCCTTACGGGTCACCTTCACAGCGTTGTTCCACCATGTGGCGGAAACGCATAGAACGCTCCTCTACCTCTTGTCGACTCCGTAGAGACGACAAAATCGCAGCTTCGGTATCCATCTTAGCCCCGTTACATTTTCGGCGCATATTCTCTCGACTAGTAAGCTATTACGCACTTTTTAAAGGATGGCTGCCTCTAAGCCAACCTCCTAGCTGTTTAAGAAAATACACCTCCTTTCCCACTTAGATGGAATTTAGGGACCTTATCTGACGATCTGGGCTGTTTCCCTTTCCAACACAGGAGCTTAGCCCCCTGGTTGTGACTGCCGCAATGTACACCGCGGTATTCGGAGTTTAACTGAATTGGGTACCCTTTCGGGCCCCGAACTCAATCAGTGCTCTACCCCCACGGGTTAAATTGCGACGCTAGCCCTAAAGCTATTTCGAGGAGAACCAGCTATCACTAAGTTCGATTGGCATATTACCGCTAACCACAGTTCATCAGACAGATTTGCAGCTCTGACCTGTTCAGGCCTCCACCCGCCTTTCGGAAGGCTTCACCCTGACCATGGTTAGATCACTTAGTTTCGGGTCTAGCGCATACGACTCAAATCGCCCTATTCAGACTCGCTTTCGCTTCGGCTCCACCTCGTAAAGGCTTAACCTCGCCGTACACGACTAACTCGCTGGATCATTCTTCAATAGGCACGCCGTCATCCGCCAAGTGGCGAACTCCGACTGTTTGTAAGCATACAGTTTCAAATCTATTTCACTCCCCTCACAGGGGTATTTTTCACCTTTCCCTCACGGTACTAGTTCACTATCGGTCGCAAAAAGTATTTAGCCTTGCCAAGTGGTTTTGGCAGATTCCCACAAATTTTCACTTATTCCGTGGTACTCAGGAGCTTCTCAAGAAGTCATATATATTTCACGTACGCGACTATCACGCTCTATGGTGTACTTTTCCAAGTATCTTCCGTTATATATATAATTTGTAACTTCTCGACTTACTTATGGATAAGTCATGAGAGTCCTGCAACACCCATAATGCACGAGCCATAACCTGCGAGATCAGAGCACCGCTCACCGCAACGCGGATCACGGATTTCATCACTCTTACACACCATGGGTTTGGGCTAGTCCCTGTTCGCTCGCCGCTACTAAGGGAATAAACTATTGTTCTCTTTTCCTGCGGTTACTGAGAGGTTTCACTTCACCGCGTACCCCTCTGCAAGCTATGTATTCACCTACAGATGACAGGTCATTACACCTGCCGGGTTATCCCATTCGGAAATCTACGAGTCAAACATCTTGTGACAACTCCTCGTAGCTTATCGCAGCCTTACACGTCCTTCATCGGCTTTTTGCGCCTAGGTATCCACTGTACGCCCTTTGTTTGCTTTCTGAAATAACTTCCTCCCTTGCCGGGAGGATTCTTTTTCTATACTAATTAGTACAAAAGATCCGTTCTATTCAGTTGTGAACGAGCGTCACAACGAACGGTGGGAATCATACTTTCAGCGCCCCTGTATGAGGTTGATTCCATCCCGTTTCATTTTGACAGGGCGATTATAGCACAGAGGTCGGGGTGATGCAACCTATATTTCGAAGCCGGGCTTCGACCCCGGGGTCGAGACCCAACCTTTGGACCAAAAGCCCGTCGTTGCGGGGTTGCTGGCCCGAAATTCGTGAATATCCCCACCTGCGGGAAAAACCGACCCTACAACTCATCCACCCCTACGCCTTGACACCGCCATTTGTCCGCACCCCCAACTAATAACGTACCTGAGCGCCTTCACAGCGATATGCCACCCCGACCTGAGTACAGTTGTATAGTGATGGAGCGCTTTTGCCGACTCCAACTTACAACCATACCCCCGTGAAAACCCGTATACTTCAATGACAGGGCACAGAGCAGTACCCTGAGTAACGGTAGAACGGTAGATTGGAAACCCTGTGGTTCAACTCCACACCATAACAAGTACGGGGTGCTACATTTACAACCCACACAAATCGCGCTTTGTCACAAGGATCGTATCGAAACGCACTCGCCTATCCACATTGAGAACCGCTAAGATCAGCGTTGCAGACACGGCAATCTGATACCCACACGACAAACTGCGAAGTCATGGGCAAAATTACGCCACCAAACCACGGGGGCCCGGCAGAGCCATTGTGGCAATATAATCTGGCCACCAAACTTTAGACAAAAACGGGCTACGAAAATCACAATTTCCACACCCTCAACCCCATGGCAACAAGATTTCCGTGACAACCCCGTGCCCGAACCCCGGGCCTGGAGCCCGGCTTCGCCCCAAACCTCAGGTATAATACCCCTGATGCCGACCAACAACACCCTCACAACTCACCTCATCCAAGATCTCACCCACCTCATGTCGACTAAATACACCCTCCACACCCCGACCATCCGACAGATAACCGAAACGGAATTGCAGAAAAACTCCCCACCCGCGGTCAGACTCCGCAGACTACTGAGTACCCCTCAACCTCCAGCCCTGGAAAAACTGCGAAAAACCTCCGCGTACAAACAATTCTATAAACTCGTGAGCAAAAAGGTTTACACACGAGCGCGCACTTACCACAGGCCCCGCAGCACCGGCGCGACGACACCACTGTCGACACTGGAGGCACATACCTCTACAGCGGAACGTCAACCAAACTTGACACAATTTTTCCAACCGTTGCGAGATCTGCTGAAACCGGCGCAGTATATCGTCGACATCGGCAGTGGCATATTCCCACTCCAATTCGACTATTCCTCGACCCCGAACCTACAAACCTACCTGGCGATCGAGCGGAATACGCGTAGCATGGAAATATTGAAACAAAACGCGGATAGACTGCCCCGACAAGTATCGACCATCCACTCGGATATTGGCGATATTGACTGGGATGAAGTCCTGACGAAATACACCGGAAACAGAAATTTTGACATAGCGTTCATACTGAAAACCGTCGCTGTCATCATGCGCCAGCGACAATCCACTACACTTAGCAGACTACTTGCCACCCCTGCCAACACCCTCGTTTTATCGGGTAATAAAAGGAGCTTAACGAAGGGGCGGTCAATCATTGCACGGGAGAAAAGGACTCTTTTAGAGTTTATCCAAAAAAGCGGTAGGAATATTCTTCAACAATATGAAACAGGGGATGAGATTGTTTATGTGGTGAGTTAAACACCTCGCACGACCTTACGGTCGGGGAATTACGCCGGAGGCATTGGACACCCCTATTTCAAATCCCGAAAGATCTCGTATGCCAACTCAAACCCGTACACATCCTCAAAAACCTTGGCAAATTCTCGTTCGGAGTGAACTTCCTTCAACTTCTTGAGCAACGTCAATAATTTACGTTTACCAAAGTTCTCTACCAAAAACTCCACGGCTCGACCGGATTCCTCATACACCACACCGCTGTTGTCCGCACTATAGTGGTCTAAAAAGTTTTCAAACACTCTACCCCCGCCAGCATCTGCGTCACCATTGTTGTTTTGACCTGACAAATATATTGCCAACCCTTCCCACAACCAATCAGGTTCCACAACCCGATCGAAAATACCGGTATAGACCTTAGTAAAAACATGAACCAACTCATGCTTAAGCAATCGTCGGTATTCTACATCGACTTGTCCATTTCGCCATTTAGACACCTTTGCAGCAACTTCTTTATTCAAGATAAATACATCCACCCCTTTTGTCCAGCCGACAACGTATTTGGGGACACTCTTCCGCCACAAGGCATCGCGCACACGAATATCCTCCACTATATATACATGTGGACGGTTTTCGTTCCAGTCAAATTCAAAGAATTTGCCAAGTTCACCCATTGCATCCTCGTATATATGTTTCAGGGAATCATCTGCACCCGAATATCGGACTGTGAATATCATTTTGCTTTATGGTTTTACATCATTCAAATTATCCACACACCACTTGTAAAGATTGGCATCATGACTTTTCGCATAGGAGAAATACAATGAATAGTATACTCGGTACAGGTTTATCAAATCATCACTCACTGTATCCCCAAGCCGTGTATCAATAATTTTTCTAAGAATTGTCGATTGCTCCGGTTTATACGTATCCACGACCTCCAAATAAATATACGCCCCAACCACGTCCATTCGCCAATCACCTAATACGGTCAACGGACTAAAATCGATGAGCGCCTGTATACCACCTACCTCATCCACGATGACGTTACTTGGGAAAAAATCCCCATGTACCAACTCCGCAGGTAAGCCTCTAAGCCGCTGTACCTCCTTACTCCACAACTTGAACAGTCCGTCAAAGTTCTCAACATCCGCTTTCAATATATCGTACGATTTTTCAAAGGTCTTTTCGACCCGCAAAACAAGGTAATCCGCCCAGCTATTTGCACGTACGGGATTATTGGCAAGAACTTCGCCATAATAACCACCTTCGTTATACACTATTCTGTGTACGCTACTCGCAACATTTGCATATTCTTCCAAAACATGATGCAACTCACCTTCGGACGGATCGCGCCGTAAATACGATGTCATGTCCTCACCGCGTATCAACGGCTCTATTGAATAATAAATACCCGAGTAACTGTCGATTTCGTCGATGCGAGGTATCGAGAACCGTACTCCATCAGTCTGCAAGGAGTCATAAAAAATCTTCAGCCTCCTCACAGCATCGATATTGAAATTACCACCTTGTTTATAAATCCGAAGAATCTTCTCGTCATCGAATTCATAGACAAAGGACTCCCCGCCCCGTCCAAGCAAATTCTCTTCAGGAATATCAAAATGTTGCAAAACTTTCTTTACATATGGTGTTTTCATTGATTTCAATCATCATACGTCAAAATCTGGGAAAATTGAAGCGTATACTAGTAACCTCAAACTTCATTACGACAAATTCTTGACAAAATAACAAAGCCAATTTGTTGCCCGTTTGTCATTTTCCGTATGTGTAGTAATTTTCATCACCAAAAAACCATTATCCTGGAGAATTTTATCAAATTCATTCCTCTCGTAAAAAGCGAAATATCTACTAATACCACCAGATTTCTTTTCATCGACCAATGCTTCATCTATCTGTGTTTTTTCTCTCACCGAAATAAAGCCTACGCCACCACTTTTTACAATCCTTTTAACTTCTTGCAGAACCCTATCAATTTCTTTTTTCGGGATATGTAATAAACTAGCTGCAGCCCAAAATCCATCAAACGTGTCATCTGGGAATTTCATTTTACTGAAGTCCATCTGTTCGAATCTCCCATTAGGTACTCTTCTTCGGGCGACACTTAACATACCTTCGGAGAAATCTATGCCTGTATAATCAAACCCTTTCTCTACAAAAACAGATGCATCCCGACCAGCTCCACAACCAAGATCAATCACTTTACTACCATCAATTATGCTTCGGAAAAATTCGAATTCATCGATCCAAAAATGGTCGAAATTCCTTTTGCTATATGCCAAAGCAATCTTGTCATAAGCATCCTTCGTCTTTTGCTTGAAATCCATTTACCTGCTACGAAATATTAGTAAGTAATTTTTTGTGGACCTGAAGAGACTCGAACTCTTGACCTCCTCCTTGCAAAGGAGATGCTCTACCAGCTGAGCTACAGGCCCACGGCTTGTTTGGTGGGCGTACCTGGACTCGAACCAGGGACCTCAGTCTTATCAGGACTGCGTTCTAACCAGCTGAACTATACGCCCCCACACCAAATCAAACGGAGTATATCATCTTTCCGGGATATTTTCACCCTCACCATCACAAAACTCTTCGCACAACACCTCAATTCTTGAAACCAATTTCGCAACAAATCCCTCATCCACCCAACCTCCTGTCGGTAAATCAAGTATCCTTCCCGAAATACGCTCCGATATAGGACAGGAATTACTGTCGTACCCGTACCTCTGTTTGACTACCGCGTCCGTCGGAAAGATTGTCGGACTATACCATTTGGAAACCGGGATTCCCCCTTCTGCCAGTTTGTCATACAACCAATCGCGCAATTCGAAACTCCGACATATTATAGGGAGCTTTAACAATGGCATTCCCGCATGCACAGCGTCCGGAATCGGTACACACCCTGTGTCAACCGCCCTCGTCTTTTTCAACTGCGAAATATACGATTTCACTACACGCGCTCTATAGGACAGATTATATCCTAACCCACTTAAAGCCCGGATCACCAACCAACCCAATAGCGGAGGCAACTTCCCTGGATAATACGAATACGGCTTGGTGCAATCTCTGTTTGGGATTGACTGCATACGCATATTCAGTTTCTCCAAAAAGGCGCCAAACATTTGCCCCATCTTCCCCATTCTCATAAACCGCCAGTAAACGGGATCGAAAAAATATGCCAACTTTATACGCCACGGCAAGGGTTTCGCAATGTCTTCGCTATCTGGATGAAAATTTAATGAATTTTTAACCAAAAAAGCACCTCCAAACTTCGTACCAAGCATCTTCTCCGTTCCGAAGCTCAATAAAACCACATCCGCTTCCGGATAGTCGCGCACACCCAAAGCATGGGCCCCGTCCACTACCAAGATAGCACCATGTTTATGGACAAATTCAGCTATTTTAATTAAATTTGGAGTACCTAGCCCCAAGAAATCTTGCACCATCACTACCCGTATATTATCCGTCCATTTCTTTTGCAGATCCACCAACGACATGGCCAATGATTTTTCATCGATGTCAATATACACAGGTGTCAGGCCCGCCCATAATACCGGGCTCATAGCCGTTACACAGGTGAACGACTGTACCGCCACCGCGGTGTCTTCCGGGAAATTCAGCTGTCGCAGTAGTGCGTATAGTGCGGATCGCTGATTGATGAATACCTGTCCTTCTTCAAATTCATACCAGTTTCGAAGGTTTTTAAGTAGTTTTTTGTCCATGATGGAAGTTTACCATATTGTGCTTTATAGGGATTTGTAAAAGCCGACAAAACCTAGTGTCCACCCTTCATCAGAAATAAAATTCCTGTAACTATCAATACAAAACCTACAATTTGAATAACTGAGACGGATTCCCTAAACAACACAATCCCTATCAGAAACGCTACTGCACTCGTAATGGCAATTACCAACGGAGTCCCGATGCTGAGCCCCCCCCCTTGGAAAACATAATCAAGTACAAAATTTCTGCAACACCTGTAGAAACACCAGCCATAATCGCAAATAACGCAGGACCGTTTGCAAATACGACAGATTGCCCCTTAAGTTTCAACAACATGGTAACTACACTGGCAATGAGAAAGGTTGTACCAGATACGATCATCAACCCAACGGACGGAGTCATCTCCTCACCCACCAACTTCATAAATACATTGTATGACCCGAAAAATAACCCCGCCAAGCTTGCAAATACAATCCATTCAACCATGAATTTGTGTCATCACAAATTAATACCCCCCCTACCTACACCCTCCAGTCTGGGTCATGTACGGCGCCGGATTCACACCGCCAAGGAGGTTGGTCACACCGGGCGGCAACAACACAAAGTGTAAATGTGGGCCTGTAGAATACCCGGAGGACCCCATCTGCCCTATCACTTGCCCTTGTTTCACCCTTTGCCCCGGCACCACATCTATGCGGTTCATATGCCCATACGCCGTCTTGTAACCATTATCGTGCTGTATCTCCACCATCCATGCCAATCCGATACCACCACGAGCCAGCTTACCCGGCGACAAGGCCGGACAACTGCCTGATTGACAACCAGCGAATATTACCGTCCCGTCGGCAGCCGCCAGAAGATTTGGCAAACTGCGATCAGCTATATCTATCGCCGGATGATAACCGGTAAAACATCGACTGACCGCCCCCCCAGCCACCGGCCAATGTACAAACCTTCCAACCGAGCCACCGCTTGCGGTCGTAGGTACCGATATTGGCGCCGAAGGCTTGGTATGAATGATATTACTCGAAGCAGTAGGCCGTTGAGCAACGACAGGCTTGGGCGGTTCCGGCATTTTACACTCCGGACAAAATATCTCCTCACCTTCTTTGAGTGTAAAAGGGTAGTCCAAAACGTTCGCTTCAATTATAGACTCTGCGTGCCCATGATATTTCTTGGCTATCGAATCCACAGTATCGTTCTTCCCAACTTTCACCATCACACCATCGCCGGGCGGTATCTTCAATTTCATCCCCGGTCGCAGAAATGTCGACTGCAGATTGTTTGCCCACATCAAAGTACTCTGACTCAGATCATAAGCCTCCGCTATGGTACTCAAAGTATCTCCCCTTTTGACGATATATTCATCATACTGGATCCCCAACCTTTGCGCCTTGGCCGTCGTGGTCGGCACACCCTGGACAAACAAATCCGTATCGACGGGATTCTGCGCGACCCTATCCACTTGCGCATCATGAGCGGACACCGAAGCCTCCAAAGCCGTAGAACCTCTATACAACATGGCGATCAAGACAAAGCCGGACATCAGCACAAAAAGAAATTGAGTAGTGAATTGGAAAGTCGATCCCCTACCCCAAAACAACTTTTTCAGCATAAATCGTTTGAGCACAATACTGTAATCACCATAAACATCTACAAAACGCCCAAACATCTTGGCCCATCTGACCAGCAGTGATACAAAATATATAGTCACATCGTAGAAAAACGCAAAAAGCAAAAATGAGGGCTCCGCATCGTGTTCATTATTACCGGTATGCCTCATATGAGCGCGGGACCCGGGTGGCGTCGAAAATAGAGATTGTTGTGTGGGTAATTGCGATTCTTTGCCGTCATCGGACAAAGCTTCGGCTCGTTCAGAAATACTCCTGAAACTGATTTCTTGCATTTAACAGCTTCTACAGCTTAATTGGCGGGTACCTGCAAATCCTCGAACAGATATCGCCAAAACTCACACTGCGTATTTTACATCAACTACGCCTCATGTAAAGTGGCCAAGAATTCCTTGTTTGACTTTGTCTTTTTCAGCCTGTCCAACAATACTCGGGTTGGTGAATCGTTTTTGTCCAACAATTCAAGCATCTGCCTGATCCTCCAAGATTGATTCAAAACATCCTTGGACAACAACTTGTCTTCGTTTCTGGTACCGGATCGCATCACATCGATCGCAGGGAATATTCTCCTCTGTTCAAGCTTCCTGTCCAATACCAATTCCATATTACCCGTACCCTTAAACTCTTCAAACACCAGATCATCCATACGACTGCCCGTATCCACCAACGCTGTGGCGATGATCGTCAAACTGCCCCCCTCTTCGAAGTTTCGCGCCGCACCAAAAAACTTCTTCGGCGGGAACAATGCTGCGGGATCAAACCCACCGGACAGGGTTCGCCCGGAGGTCGGGATAGTCAAATTGTACGCCCGGGCAAGCCTGGTGATACTATCAAGCAGTATTACTACGTCTTCACCCCATTCGACCATCCTCTTCGCCTTTTCCAACGCCATCTCTGCGACCTTGGTATTGTGCGACGGTTGCTCATCGAAGTTCGATGCAAACACTTCGCCTTTGACACTACGCTCCATATCGGTCACCTCTTCCGGCCTCTCGGCGATCAATACAACCATGATCTTAGCATCTTCGTTGTTTTCCGCCACTCCGGCTGCGATCTCCTTCAACAATGTCGTTTTCCCGGCTTTTGGCGGAGACACTATCATCCCTCTTTGACCAAAACCGATCGGAGCCAGCAAATCAATCATCCTTGTCGACAGTATTTCCGGTTTCGTTTCCAACTTGATCTGTCTGTTTGGGTAAATAGGTGTCAGGTCTCTAAACCTGCGGCGAGAAGCGGCTTCCGAGGCCGGCCTGCCATATACTGAATCCACACGCAACAGATTTAGATACTTCTCCTTGGCTTTGGGTAAACGCGCCGGTCCTTCCACCAGGTCACCAACTCGCAGATTAAATTTCTTGATCTGCGATCCGGATACGTATACGTCGCTATCGCTTGGCAACACACCATTTGTCCTCACGACTCCGCGAGTCCCGTCTTTCATTATCTCCAAAAGACCTTTTACAAACACATAACCATCCTTTTTCGTTGATGCCTTCAAGATCTCTATGATCAGATCGTGTTTGCGCAATTCCATGAAATTTTTCAAATCAAACTTCTTGGCGATTTTTCTCAAATCACTGACTGTACGCGACTCCAGATCTTGAATTTGCATATATGATGAAATTTAATAATTTAATCTAATAGTTGGGATGTTTCCCAAAAGGGGTTCTTACCGTCAAACGCCCGACACAAACTCGAAGCCATTGGCATTAAAATTACTCATTGATGAAAATAAAGTCCCACTGAAAATCTGTCTATCTGACTGCAGTATAGTAAAAAAGATAAATGCTGTCAATCACACATTTCACACTCGAGGCAAAAGCCGTCATATTGCGTTATCAAGAGCAAGCTGACTAAGAAGACTGGGATCGGCACTGCCCCGACCGACCCCAATACTTCCAAGCAAGGGGCCTTTACTCGGACGTATTGAGGACGCAGTGAGATGCATACCCTACTCCGAAGGTTCAGTTGTTCACCGTATAGGTTCACGACCGAGCCCTGGGAGCAGGGTACGCCGACCGGCTCATCCAAGGGCTCAGAATGAAGGGACTCTCCAACCAAACCCTGGGACAAGCCGGCAAGCACCCTTATCCGGAAGCTCAGAATGAAGGGACTCTCCAACCAAGCTTCGGGACAAAGGTGCTTTATTGACATGCATTTTCTAAGAACACTCGTATTATACACCCATAACCTGATAGTTGTCAAGAGATAACAGTTGCACACATATACACCCCACCCCACACAACGACCACAAGCAGGAAGCACCACCGAGTTCGAGACCACTTACCAACCTATGAAACACCCACCTACCACCCGTTATACAGAACTCACGCATACGCACCATGGATATATCTGTACACAATAAGCGCACGACAACCTCAAATACAGATCAAATGTTACGAAACCCCACCATGATTCCAAGTGTTACGGAAGTGGTGGATAAGTATGACGGAGCCGGGCTTCTGGCGCGGGGCTGTGTACCGGGGTTGACTGGAATTACCTTGTATCATAGGGATAACTGCCACAAAATTCGAACTTTTCATATACTTTTAATCGAAACTTAATGTACAACTTGCACCACCTCTCAGCCCCTTTTTGCTACAAACCTACCTAAGTGCGCGAAAACCCCCATGACTACGAACCTTTATCGATATTTGCATATTTGTCGCACCGGTAGCAATGAACTGACCAACTGAGGCACCCGCTTGAAAATAATACGCTGACGTCATCCCCAATGAGGGAAAGAAATCTGCGACGATTGTACGCCCAAATAAGCCCGCCCACCCGTAGGTGAACAATCCTTGGCGATATTGCAACAAACCTTTCTATCACGCACTTAATAGAGTATACAACACACCCACCAAAACAAGGCCAACAAGAGCCACGGAACACCATTCTAAGAGGCAACCCCGCAAAAAATACAATCTGTCATTGTATAACCACGCACTGTCAATATAGTGGACCTTCGTAAACCGCGTCGAGGCGCCACCAAATATCGATTACGCACCATACCCGCTGTCATCATGCAAAAACCGTATATACCGTATATACAGGCCATCTCGTATGTGCCGGAAATCACGGTTTTCGGGACATTGTCTCGATAAGAACGGGACTTCGCGCCAAAGGGTGGGGTTCAACCCCGGGTCCGAACCCCGGCTTCGTAGGGACCACGGCAAAACCGAAACAGAGTAGAAAATATGACTAGAGAAAAAGAAAATTCGTTGAAAAAAGAATAGTGACAAGAAGCTCAATGACTGATTGAAGCCTCCTACTTTCGCAGACGGATAACCGTCGGAAAGTCAAAATACACACAAAAGGGTACATCTCCTTAGAAAGGAGGTAATTCAGCCGCAGATTCCCCTACGGCTACCTTGTTACAACTTAAGCCCAGTCACAGACATTACCTTCGGCCCGAACTACTAAAAGTCCAGGACTTCGAGTACTGCCCGCTTCCATGCCTTGATGGGCGGTGTGTGCAAGAACCGGGAACGTATTCACCGCAGCATGGCTGATCTGCGATTACTAGCGAATCCTACTTCATGAGGTCGAGTTGCAGACCTCAATCCGAACTGGGGTCGGCTTGTCGGGATTTGCTCCACCTTACGGTTTGGCTTCCCATTGTACCGACCATTGTAGCGCGTGTGTCGCCCAGGACATAAGGGCCATGCGGACCAGACTTCATCCCCCCCTTCCTCAACGTTTTACCGCTGCAGTCTCCCGAGACACTTGTAACACGGGATAGGGGTTGCGCTCGTTACGGGACTTAACCCTACATCTCACGACACGAGCTGACGACGGCCATGCAGCACCTGTCTAGCGATCTCAAGGACCTTCCGTGTTTCCACAGAAGCACAGCTAGATGTCAAGCCCTGGTAAGGTTCTTCGATTAGCGTCGAATTAAACCACGCGCTCCTCCGCTTGTGCGGTTCCCCGCCAATTCATTTGAGTTTTAGCCTTGCGGCCGTACTACCCAGGCGGGATGCTTAACGTGTTAACTGCGCCACTCAATACGCCCATAGAATTCCGAAGAATAAAATGTTTGTATCAAACAGCTAGCATCCATCGTTTACGGCGTGGACTACACGGGTATCTAATCCGTTTTGCTACCCACGCTTTCGAGCCTTAGCGTCAGTGATAAGCCAGTGAGCCGCCTTCGCCTCTGGTGTTCCTCCCGATATCTACGCATTTCACCGCTCCACCGAGAATTCCGCTCACCTCTCTTATACTCAATTCTTGTAGTTTCCGAAGCGCTTCCGAGGTTGAGCCTCGGACTTTAACAACAGACTTACAAGAACGCCTACGCATCTCTTTACGCCCAATAAATCCGGATAACGTTCGCACCCTACGCATCACCGATGCTTCTGGCACGTAGTTAGCAGGTGCTTATTCATATGGTACCGTCATTTATTCTTCCCATATAAAAGG
>JALWDW010000029.1 GCA_027036675.1 Candidatus Dojkabacteria bacterium | reverse complement strand
TTCGTGAGCAATTTATCGAGATCGGCTCGAAGTTTTTTCAACGTGTCGGCACTAACCTTGTGAGTCTTTTGCATATCTTGACGATCTTGGTAATTTGACAGCAAGTCGGACGTGGATTTTCGCGTACGACCGCCATCGAAGGGCAGTAGTCTACCATATGGTACGACGAAACGCAAACTTTCGTTGTATGGAAGTTTATTTCACCTGTTTGATCGTGTACTTGACGGTACCTTTAGGAAGTTCGACATCTACTGTGTCTCCGGGTTTTTTGCCTGCAAGAGCCTTCCCGATTGGTGAACTAAGGGAAATTTTCCCCTCCAACGGGTCGGCATCACGTTCACTTACAACTTCCAGGGTTGATTCTTTCCCTTCGACATCGACTATCACAGTGTTCCCAATACTCACGCCAGTTTCATTGTCAGACTCGACTACCACGGCTGATTTGATCAAGGTTTCCAATTCATGCATCTCCGCTTCATTTGCTATGATCGCTTCCTCGACCATATCGAGTTCATCATTTTCACTCACATCGCCTGCATCCATCGCTTTTCCACGGATCTTGATCAGTTCTTCGTGTTTATCGATCAATTTTTGTAGGTCAGATTTCAGCTTCTCCAATCCCGCTTGTGTGACTTCGTGTGTTTTCTGCATTTTTTCACGTATTATTGTTTGGTTATATCCCAACTGACCCTAGCGGGACTCGAACCCGCGTTACCGCCGTGAGAGGGCGGTGTCCTGGACCACTAGACGATAGGGCCGACCTGTTGGTGTCGTTGATTATATCATAGGGAAGACGAAGCCTGGGTTCGGACCCGGGGGTTGGTGACCGGGGTTGAAACGATACTTTGTTGCCACGCGGATAGTATGTCGAAAATTGGGACTTTTGATAGTTTTTGTCAGCCTAGAGTTGACGACTTCATAGTGTTGTTATGGAGCCTTTTGTGAGGTACCTCCCATCAGAGATGTAGTTTTTCCCATGATTATACGCTTTGTACCAGTGTATATAAATTCTTCGCTCTGACGGTGATGTTCCGAGCACTTTCCAGTATGGACCGAAGATTGTATGGCGATGATTTCCCAATGACAGGGCAAGGTTAGTACAATGATTGTGATCGGTATAAATCATCGAAGTTGTACCCTAATCTTGACATAGCAACCTTGGTACAACAACAAGAGTACATAAGAAAAAGTGCGCTTATTACATAGAGTATCATTACCATTTGTTACTAGCTCTCTGGACCGCTGCTAAATATAGGTGTGAAATGGATCAACTGGGGTTTCATCACAGAGGGCTAGGTGCCTATCCAAGAACTGTAACTCGGCTCTGTCTCTACCTAACTTCGCACGGAGATATGGTGTTTGTTACAAAAATACATGTCACATCCAAGACTGTTGAGTATCCACGATAAAGCTTATTGTCATGATGCCGAGATTACTTGATGCGTACACAGTCGTTCTTGCACCCGATCTGGATCATAGGATTTGGGCCGGTAATCCCGTCGCAATGGGATTCCTTCCCAAAGGGTGGGGTCTACCCCTGGGGTTGAAGCCAGGCTTCGAATGTGGCCATTTATCCGGGCAACAGTTATAATTGCATGTTGAGAAAGGGCATGTTGAGAAAAATGCATATCTAAAAAAACGTGGAGAACGATGAAAAATACGCGAAGACTGAAGATAGACATACTGACAATCTTCCCGGAGGCGATCGCAGAGTTCGCCAAATTTGGTATATATAGGATTGCATGTGAGAAAGGCGCATTGGAATTAAATATCCACAATATCAGAGATTGGTCGGATGACAAACACAGGCGTATTGACGACAGACCATTTGGCGGAGGGGCGGGTATGCTCATGAAGATAGAACCGATATACAAGGCGTTGGAGAGCTTAAAAGAGGATAAGACCGAGGTGATCATCACCACACCCACCGGGAGGACGTGGACGCAAGAATTTGCCAAGGAATTGGTACTTGACGCGGACAAAGCTGAACGGACAGCGAGTTGGGCTGATGACAAGCACTTTGTGATCATAGCGGGACATTATGAAGGGGTAGACCATCGCGTCCATGAACATTTGGTTGATCATGAAATCTCGGTGGGAGAGTATGTTTTGTCCGGCGGTGAACTGCCGGCTCTATTGATAGTAGACACGATGGTGCGGCTGGTCCCGGGAGTCTTGGGCAATGAGAAGTCCCTTGAAGAAGAAAGCTTCGAAGATGGAAAATTGGAATATCCTCAGTATACACGCCCTGCTGAATTTCGCGGTTGGAAGGTCCCCGAGGTTTTGTTAACCGGGCACCATGCGGATATAAAGCGATGGCGAGACAGACTCTCTCGTAAAAAGACTGTATGAATTATATGAAGTACTCGGCAAATGCCAACGTACTAGGGTATCCGGTACGGATTATAAAATTTCCCTACTTGAACAACTCGATATATAGTATAATGACTGAACTGGACTTTGGAGCTTCTTGAAATATGGGGCAGTACAAACTTACACAAGCAAAAATTGACTCTTTGCAAGAGGAATTAGCTAAGCTGAAGAATGTTGGACGGTCGACTTTGTCTGAAAAATTGGCTGAGCTTCGTACGCATACCAACATAGAAGATGACGAGGTTGGGGAGGTATTGACAGATCAGGTTTATTTGGAAAAGCGTATCGTGGAGATTGAAACTATCTTGGATGATTGTGAAGTGATCCCGGAGGATGTGAATACCGATGTCGTAAGTTTGGGATCTGAGGTACGGGTCGGTTTTGAAGGATACGAAGATACATTTCAGATAGTATCCGAGCTTGAAGCGGATCCTTTGAACAAAAAAGTTTCCGAGAAGTCACCTGTCGGTGCCGCATTGTTGGGACACAAAGTGGGAGATACGGTGACTGTGGATATAGGTGTGGTGCGCAGGGCGTATCGCATACTTGATATTAAGTAAATTATTAAGTTTTTATTATGACCTTAGCTGACCCCCAATATTTTGAGTACGACCATTTGAACTTGTCGGAATCTGAGGAAGAGGTTGTTGAAAAGCTAAAAAAGGTTGGAGAACTGATACATGGCATCTGGCTAAAACAAGTGGATCGCGAAACCGGCGAAGCGGTATTTTATCCAGATGATGTGTCCACTAGTGAATTATTGGATAGCGCACGAAAAGATGAATCGATCACCGATCATTATACTGTTGTGAAACGTGATGATACGGGTAAATTGTATTCTGTACCGTATAGACAAGAATATAAAGAGGAAATTGACGAGTATGTGAAATTGTTGCGAGAAGCTGCCGATCTGTCAGAAGATAGGGATACCGCCGATTACTTGGCCGGACTGGCGGAGTTGCATGACAATGGTGATTTCCACGGGGCTTTGGTTCACTACCTACAAAATAAACAAACTAAGATAGAGGTCCTGATGGGACCGATAGAAACTTATCTCGACAAGTACTTATCCGTCAAATGTGCTTTTCAATTTAATTTGCGCGTATTAAGCCCGGCAGACGACGTCGAAGCTGACTCTTATTTGGATATAGTACAGAATGCCAATATATTGCGCCCACAAAATTCCGTGGGAGGGCAGATGGGAGCGAACAATATAACCGTGCGTGTAGACTACGTCATCATGTTTTCCGGGAGACAAGCCGGTACGCGTACATCCAGTACGAATCTGCCCATGGATAAGGAGACGGTACAAGAGTACGGGACAAAGATTATATTTTATGTGAATTCACTCAAACGGAAATATGAGGATTTGCTGAAACCTATTTCCGATCGTTTGTTCGTTGTGCCGTACGATGATGAAGATGCTTTGATCCGTGCGAATCTGCGGTTGGTTGCACTCCACGAAATTTCGGAGGCTATAATCATCTTCGACGATACTCCGCAGAGATTGCAAGATATGTTTGACGCCGTCCGAGAGTTAAATGCGTTTTTGATGGGGATAAAAAGCGCCAAGTCCCACGTATTAAACGGTGTGTTTTCGCCTGAAGATCTGAAACATATTCTGTACGTATTTCTGCTATACACAGTAGATGTCTATATGCGTCGCACAGACCCTTCAATTGCCGAATATGCAAAAGGAGCGGTGGTTGTGTGGTCATATTTGGACGAGCTTGACGTTGTTTCGTTCGACCAAGATGGCAGGGTGAACATTGATATGACGAAGTATTCTGAAGCTATGGACAGGCTCGCAGTGTATGTATCGGAGATTCTTGAGAGCGGGACGAGGACGGAAGCTTATGAATTGTTTACCAAGTTTGGTGATACATCATTCCTTGACAAAATGGTAGTGAAATTCACCGAGCAACAATAGAGTTTTTGATGTATGCAAAGTCTCAAAGCCTCATTTAAAAAGCTTTCTGGGACTGATATTCGTAAAAAATACGCCAGTAAGCCGGCGTATGTGACTAAAGAATTTCAAGCATACGCGTTGGATTTGGCAATCCGTCTTGATGATTACGGAAACAAAGGGATATATATACGATTGGCAAAGACCACGCCGAGGTATTTGCTGGAACAAGCGTACTTGTTCACTGTTGATTATACGAACGCCAAAAATAGAGGCAAAATTTTCTTGTGGAAATTGAAGAAACTTAAAGATGAGGCAAAAAAACAAGGCAAGCCGTACAAACTGGAGTTGCCGGACCATGCCGAGTCCGACGAGGAAGAAACGAGCGATCCCGCGCCGGATGACCAGAAAAAGCTGTTCGACTGAGCTTGGGTTGGATTGCCTGCAACAATTGCCTCGACTGCGTCAAGCTAAGTTCCATACACGGCCGCTACAAGTCGGGCTTGAACCCCAGGCTTAAACCCCGGACTTGACATGGGAACCCTATTACCACGGGGATAACTGCCAAGAAAATCTTGCGGTTAATATTGTTTTAATCGAAATTTAATGGCCAACTTACCTTGTAGTACAGGCGTTTACGAATACCCGTCGCTCTGGAGCGCGCATTTCGGTATTTCTACATATACAGTGCAACTACAAGGCTTTTGGACATTTTGTTGACGTACTGAGATATGCAATGTATCAAAAGCCCAGAGATAGAGCACCTTGAGGAGTTATTCGTCCCGATATATGGTAATGTCTCCAGGTAGGCGTCTTTACTGTATGCAGTGCACAGCATTTGTTGCAGGCATACGATATCTGTATATGTCGTATACACCCTGTTTTCCATAATCAATCGGGCCAAAATATTGCCTGCCAGCCTTATGATAACAGCGTTGTTATCTAATCATCGGGTTTGAAGCCCAGGGCCCAACCCCGACATCAATTACTCTGTTGCGATCGGTGTTGGAATGTGGATAATCGGGGACAGAATTCAATCATGGTATAATCAAAAGATGATTTACTTGGTACATATCCACAATCCGTCGACATACTCGCCGTCCTCCCCCTTGGGGGGTGCAAATTAAATCATCAACGGATATAATTTCTCAAAAGATTCGTTTTTTATTAAGTTATTACGAAATACCAATGTTAGATATCAAAAGAATCATCGATCACAAGGAAGAAGTACGCGCTGGGTTGCTCAAGCGGATGGATCCGAGCGATTTGGATTTGGATGCTGTCATAGATGCGTACGAACGACACAAGAAATTGCAACAAGAATTTGAAGCTGCACGCAGTCGGCAAAAGGCGTTTAACGACAAGATGGCAAATGTCGAGAAAGGAAGTGATGAATTTAAGGATCTGGTCATTCAATTGAAAGAGCTTGCAGCGGAGGTGAAGGAGTTGGAAGCGGAAGCAAACGAAGCCAAGGAAGAGTACATGAAAAGAATGTCAGCCTTGCCAAATATACCGGACGAAGACGTGGTAGCCGGTGGCAAAGAAGCAAACGAAGACATACGAGTATGGGGCGAGAAGCCACAATTTGATTTCCCGGTGAAGGACCATTTGGAGTTGGGAGAAGCTCTGGGGATTTTGGATTTCAAGTCTGGAGCCAAGATAGCGGGCGATCGTTCAGTGATGTATCGAGGGGATGGAGCAAGGTTGGAATGGGCATTGTTGCAGTTTTTCGTCGATGAACACTACAAAGACGGGTACGAAATGATATTGCCACCACATATGTTGACAGAGCAAACCGGTTATGCGGCCGGGCAATTACCGAAGTTTAGGGATGATGTATATTGGACGCAGGACGATCATTTCCTATTGCCCACAGCTGAAACGGCGCTGGCCGGTATGAATATGGACGTGGTGTTTGATGAATCGGAGTTACCGAAAAAAGCGTTTGCTTATACCCCGTGTTATAGAAGAGAAATAGGTGGGTACCGGACGAACGAACGCGGACTTCTGCGCATGCATCAATTTAACAAGGTGGAGATGTTTCAATTTACGACGCCGGAACAATCGGACGAAGCGTTTGAGGAACTCGTCGCAAAAGCTGAAAGCTTGGTGCAAAAACTAGGGTTGCATTATAAGCTGGTGAAATTGGCGGCCGGGGATTGCAGTGCGGGAATGTCGCGTACATATGACGTAGAGGTTTATCTACCACATTTAGATAGGTACCAGGAAGCAAGTTCCGTCTCAAATGCACGCGATTATCAAGCACGTCGAGCCAATACAAAATACAAACCCGCGGATGGCGGGAAAGCGCGATATATCCATACTTTGAACGGGTCAGGTCTGGCCACGAGTCGTCTGATGGTAGCGGTGCTTGAGCAAAATCAAAACGCCGACGGCAGTATAAATGTACCGGAGGTATTGCGCCCGTATGTGGGAAAGGATAAAATAGGCTAGAAGCGAGAAGGGACTCTCCTCCAACAACATACCCCGTCAACCTGGTTGGCGGGGTTTTTCTATTACCATCTTGTCTTCGACCTTTTTGAACCATGTACGTTGCCTTTTGGCATACTGTACGGAATGTCGGATGATATTCTGTGTTACCTCTTGCAATTCCACAGTCCCTGAAAAATAAGGCGCAAATTCTTGGTACCCGATACTTCGCATTGCCGGCATACTGTAATCATATCCCATGTTTAGCAATGACAAATTTTCCTCCAACAAGGCGTCGTTCTCCATCATTTTTTGGACTCGGCGAGTGATTTTGTCAAGTAATATACTCTTCGGTGTATGCAGTTCAAAAAATAGATGAGGAATTGGCGTCTTGCTTCGCTCGGCAGACTCCCCTGTGATGGATTTCTCAATCAATCTGCGTAGACGGTGAGGATTTTGGCGATCGCTTGAGTTCAACGTTTTGAGTTTGTCATCTGCAAGTTTTTGCAAAGTGGCTAAATCCGCCCGCAAGAGCGCTGTCTTAAGATCCGTCGTCTCGTCGCCCCCTTGCCATTGCTTGACTCTTGATCTGATGCCCTCATCAGGTCGGGTTTGCACGATTTTGTAATCATGGAGCACGGCGTCGATATAAAGACCGGTACCTCCGACAAGAAATATGGGGCGATGCTGCGAGGTGAGTGCCCGTATCAGTTCGTATACTGCATCCTTATGAGTAAATGCCGAGTAATCTGCACCAGGGTCGGTGAAGTTGTATAGGTAATGTGTGATGCCCTCCAACTTGCAATTTTTGCATTGTTTGCGGCCGGTGAAGGTCAACGGCGATCCGGTCCCGATCAGCATATGTTTATATACTTGCCGTGAATCCATATTGACAATCGCAGGCGATTTAAGACCAAGCTTTTTCATTTGTGGTAGGTCTGTCAGCGCCTGAGCCGTGTTCAGAGCCAGTGAACTTTTGCCCGTGGCGTTGGCGCCGGCGAATACGACGCAGTAGGGTATCGAAGCGTCCCGTGTGGAGCTTAGTTGTTCAAAATATTCCAAGATATTTGGTAGGACGCTATCGGTCATCTCAACCATAGTCAACTCGCTGTCATGCCTGATCAACCAAGTAGATGCGAGCGAGCAAGTGATTGAACCATATGCAGGCAGTCGTCAAAGTAAACGTGGAGAATGCAAGGACGCCTGTCTCAAAAGGTGTTGTGGATATCAACGCTCCGGCAAGCACTGTTAGTAATACAGTGGTATTCAGAGTGCTTCGGAAATGTTTGCGAGTAACATGATCCAGGTCTGGTTTCGAACGTTTATTCTCTTGTATATACAAGGTTGCCATTTTCAGTAAATTGATACTGTTGATAAATATGAGCAACATAAACACGACTTGATACTGGGGGGCCAACACAGCTTCCTTGATAATTTGCCAGTGGCTGAAATAAAGTATCGTATGAGTCAATGTCGTGAAAGTAACTATAAATACGGCCGACCACATACTTATCTTGACGAATGTTTTATCAGTATATTTCTTGGCAATGAAAAACGCTATCCATAGGTGTATCAGAGCGATAAAGAAGAGCAGTTTGGTCAAATCCAGGACTGTTGTTATATGCAGATATCTCAACACCTGAAAAAACGGGCGTAAATTCAATTCCTTGAGTGCGAGAAATGTTTGATTGATCAATTCTTTCATCTTGTGCAAAAGTTATCTTATAAATCTCTGATAGAGTAAACGTATTTGGTCAATATGGGCTTGAGTATAGCGACGAGTATTGTGAGAAACAGCATGTACAGCGAAAAAGTACGATTGTATCCGGTGAGTAATACATATCCGAGGAAGAACAAGAGCGGTACGGCGATTTCCATAAACCGATCCTGTACGTTGCCAAAAAGGACATGTTTGACATAAATAGTAATCCCAAATGCGACAGTCAGCAACATGATCGCATCCACGGGCGTATGTGACAGCTTCAAGTACGTGATCCATATGGTCAATGCGGAGAGGCATGTAAGTAAGAATACAGACATATCTTCGACATCCATTTGTTTGGTAAGCAACGCATATATCACCAAAACTGCAAACACAAACGCCATCGTCCCGACCACAGTGTTGTATGTGAGCGCCGTGCTGGGTGATTCCGTGTCTTCTGCATCCTTTGTATTCGCCGGTGTAGCGGAATAGTTCGCATGTACGGTCCCGCTATTGTAGAGTATATCAAGCAATCTGGCGGTCTGTGGATCATCACCGATATTCATGGCGAGCAAATGTTGTACGGGAGTTTTACGAGTGGTCCGTGAACTTGCGCTCTGAGTCGTACGATAATCTTCAGCGAAACTGTCCGGCACGTACAGCGGAGTGACGAAACCGTCTATATCCAACCCGATACGCTCTCCCGCATAGGGGCGTAAGATCCGCATAAACATACTTTTTTTATGTGGCCAAGGTTTGAATATGGCGAAATAGCTCTTTTCACCGTTTTGAGTGGGGAGTTCTTTTATATATACTGTACGAAACGCGCTCGCGTCCAACCCGGTCTTTTCGTAATTATCCTCCATCAAAAATGCGAATTGATTTTGCGGATCGTCAAAGTTGACATCCGGTTTCGGGGTGACAAATTCGTAATGAAACGGCGATCGTATAAGTTGTTCTACAGGTAACGGATCCTCGCTGGTGATGATTTGCACCTTGATCAGCTTGTCACTCAAAGGTACCAGGGTTTCTCCGTTTTTACCATGGAGCAAATCGGTAGCGTCTACAAAACTGTAATGCTCCACACCATACCTGTTCAGCCGGCGCGCAAGCACATCCAATGTCCGCTCGATCCGTATATTTTCCTTCCTGAGCGTGGCGGTATCCGCATTGTCCGGCAGATGAAACATCATGTCTATATTGACTGTACGGTAGTTTTGTTCCTTAGTCACCAAATCAAACGACCCTCCTGAATTTGGGAAAAATTTCTCTGTCTTGGGTAACGATACCAACAGGGTACCGATGAGCAATGTAGTAATTAGAAAAATCGTTACATAATGGCTCAGTTTGGTTGTTTTAAACAAGAACGATTTGGAAAAACTTTTTCTATCTGGCAATTTCAATTTCATAATGTTTTGATTACACAGATTTAAAG
>JALWDW010000028.1 GCA_027036675.1 Candidatus Dojkabacteria bacterium | reverse complement strand
TTGTCCAATGACAATGGGGGTTCTGCTTGCATATAGTCTGTCGCAATAGCCATATTCCGTGTCCGAGACTCTGCATAATCTCCATATATCGTCATATTGTTTCCAGGCTTTCTAAGCGTCGATTGAGGTGTAATATATCTCTGTCACAGGATAATCTCCCACCGGGCGAGTAGCGTATCGCCATATCGTAGCGTCAGGCCAATATTGCCGGGTATTGGCCACAAAGCGTGTCGTCACGGTACGAAGGTGGGATATGCTGTGCGTTCGGTCTCCAGCGTATGTGTGCAAAATCACGGTTTTCTGTACGTCAACGCCGTGTCCACGGCGTTTCGTCTCAAAGGTAGGGTTCCAACCCCGGGGTCGGGGTGCGAGTTCGTGTTATACTGCTTGCATGACACGCGCCAAGGCAATTGAGATCCTGGACAAAATGAAAAAGCTGTTTCCTGACGCGCCGGTCACCGAATTGACGAATTGGGAGACGGATTTCCAATTACTCGTAGCTATCATCCTATCCGCCCAGATGACGGACAAAGGAGTAAACAAGGTTACGAAGGCTCTATTCGCAAAATACCCCACCCCGACCGCTATGACGAGTGCCGACCATCGGGAAATCTACGACCTCATACCCTCAATCAATTTCGCACCCACAAAAGCCAAGTACTTGCTGGGTACGGCCAAAACGATCGTAGAGAAATACCGCGGGCAAGTGCCGCAAACGGTCGCAGAATTGATGATATTGCCCGGTGTAGGTGAAAAAACAGCCAAAGTATTCTTAAGTTCGTTTTACGGTTACAATGTCGGTATCGGCAGTGATACCCATGTTTTACGTGTAGCGAAGCGGTTGGGACTGACGCAGGAAACTACGCCGTCCAAAGTTTCCGCAGACCTTGAGAAAATATATCCAAAAAACCGTTGGCACGAAGTCAATCAATATTTCGTCCTGTACGGCAGGTATATATGCACGGCAAAGGCACCGGTGCCAAATGACAAATGTGTGTTTGAATTCTGTTCGTATTGCCATCCGGGATATGATAAACATGATTGAGATAGTGTCGAACTGGGATATGAGTAATTAATATAAGTTGTTAAATTAAAAACTTAATGAACAAACGAGTATCAGCCACTACAGTGCCCTACCGCAAAGCCGGTGTAATGCTTGTGAAATTGTTCGCTTACATTGTCATAGCCGGGATCTTGACCCTACTGTTTGCAAACGCAAACTTGACTTATGCGGAATCGAATTCACCAAAACAACAAAGCTTATCGCAATACATCGATACGCAGAGTACCGCCACACAGCACACGAGTTCACAATCGCAAATTCCAACCGGCGGGTGGTCCTGGTTGATAGCGTCATACTACGTGGATGTTGATATTCGAAAGGATAACTCGGCCAGAATTCATGAAAAGATTGAGGCGATTTTCAACGAACCGAAACATGGCATATACAGGGATATTCCCATGATTGTGCACAACCGATCCGATAATGTCACAATCCGGACGCCGATCAAAGATGTGAATGTTACCGACGAAAACGGAAATAAATTAACCGTATCTAAGTCGAGTATTGGCGATTTCCTGCGAATCAAAATAGGTGATGCGGATATCACAATGACTGGGCAACATACGTATAATGTCGATTATACCGTATACAATGTGGTATGGGATGACGGCGAATCACGAGTATTTTATTGGGACGTGATAGGGGATGGATTCGATACCGTGATCAATACGGCGACGGTTGACATGCATTTCCCGGTCCCCGTGGATACGTCTAAACCACCAGTATGTCAAGCTGGACATGTACGGTTTGAGGATGGCGATGATTCGCAGAATTATGGATGCGAGTTTGAGCCGTATACGGCGAACGCAACCGACCTGAGGGTGTATGCGACCGAACCTCTGGGAGCGTACAACGGTTTGACGGTCAAGGTGACTTTGTTTCCCGGGGGTATAGCCGGTGCGAAGATTGTTGATAGAAGTGGAGAGTTGTTGGCAAGATTTGCCGGCATCATCGGCACGGTGGTCGCTGGAGCTTCGTTACTGTATTTTATGTGGCTTAAGGCGGGGCGAGATGAACGTGGAAAGACAACAGTCGTACCACAGTTTGAGCCCCCTGAGGATCTGTCATTGTTTGAAGCAGAGATGTTGTTGCATAAAATTTCTTCGATGAGTATCAAGTCGATCACCGCAACCATCGTCAAATTGGCGATAAATGGTGTATTGGTGATACGGGAGAACGAAACTCGCGGCCTGTTGGGCAAGAAACGAGAGTATTCGTTGATATTGGTAAACCCGAATAAGGATGGTGTGTTGGAGGATGAGCAAGTTTTGCTTTCTAAAATATTCGAAGATGTTGATCTGTTAAATTACAAAGAAAATGACAAGGCGACAGTCTCCATAACTTCTTCCAATCCTATCTTGCAACAATCGGATATGAAGGTGTTGAAGAGTTTGGCTAGTGACTCTTTGGTTCGGAAGAAATTTTATGCACCTGGGGCATTGGGGATGCATACGGGGCAGATACTCTTGACGTTTGCCGGTTTCACTTTTGCGGGGATAGGTATATTTGTAGTACGAGGCCCTATAAGCTATATTTTCGGATCATTTGTTTTCAACCATCCATATATTTACAACGCCTTGCTCGGCATGATGTATGCATCGATACCAACCAGTTTTTGGTTTAGTGTCGCGATACCGTTCTTCCGTAAAAGATTGAGGAGGGGGAGTGAGATGCTTGCTAAGCTCAAGGGCCTGAAAATGTATATGGAAATGGCTGAAGAGGATCGGATCAAAATGATGCAAAGCGCGGACTCCAGGTATTTGGACATAGATGATGAAGGCAAGGTTCATCTGTACGAGAGTTTATTGCCTTACGCTATGCTTTTTGGCATAGAAACCACCTGGTCGGCACAGTTTGCGGATATATATGGGGTTGATGGTCCATCCTGGTATGCCTCGTCCGGTGATACTTTCTCCACGATGTATCTGGCGGAGTCTTTGTCCGGTAGCTTAAATCAGGCTGTGTCAAGCAGTATACCTGCGCCATCCTCTGGTGGAAGCTCGTTTGGTGGCGGAAGCGGCGGCGGAGGTGGCGGTGGCGGCGGGATCTGGTAGCCCCTTCAGGACTTGTCACGGGGTAGTGATCGAAATAGAGGACTTTTAAC